>JABSSR010000348.1 GCA_013213965.1 Verrucomicrobiales bacterium
AATTGTATGACTCACCCGGCGCGAATGACCCTGCTGACGGATTCTCCTTCAACTACGGTGATGCACCACTCGGTGACCAGGGACAAGCTGAAGAAGGAATGGCCACGCGTCCGGGCGTGACTGAGAATATTTCCTTCGAGGTTGATACCTGGCGTAACGGTGACGCTGAGCAAGGCGTTAACATCTCCGGTCTTGCTGGAGGAGTAGACGTTGGCCAACTCGCCTTCACTAATGGTATCGTCCTCGAGGACGACTCAAGGAAGACCGGAACCATTGAAATTAGCTGGAACCCAGCTCTCGGGGCTTCTTTTACAACGACCGGACTGACCACAAACGCTGACTTCAGTGAAGTGGACACCGGAGCATTCGTTGCCAATGACGAACATAACTTTATTATCTCGGCCCGTGTAGGCGGTGCCAACGAGGACCTGTTCATCGACAACCTGGTGATTACGGTCGACAGTACCGATGACTCGGACAGGGATGGTTTACCTGATTACTGGGAGGAGAAAATCGTTGATAATCTTGATGATTTGAATGGTAATGGTGCTGGCCCTGGTCCCGGATCAGGTACCGGAGACTTTGATGGTGACGGGTTAACTGATCTGGATGAGTACGAGGAGACCAGGACTGATCCGACCAAGGCGGATACCGATGAGGATGGGCTCAGTGACGGAGTTGAAACCAATACCGGAACTTATGTGAGTGCAACTAATACTGGAACGAACCCTAAAAAAGCGGACTCTGACAAGGACGGATTATTGGACGGTGTGGAAACCAATACAGGGACCTTAGTCGATGAAGATGATACCGGAACCGATCCGAATAATGCCGACACGGACGGTGACGGATACACGGACGGTGGAGAAATTGCTGGAGGAACAGATCCTCATGATCCGAACAGCAAAGGAGCAATACCGTTTCCGTTCCTTTACGTGGACTTTGAGGACAATGCATCAGACGTCAGTGGTAATGACTATCATGGAGAAGTGGACGGAGCGGTGAGCTTTGATGTTGAGGGAGCCGAAGGAGGACCTACTCCAACGACCGGAGGTAATTTCACTGGAGGCCATCTTGATTTTTTTGATATCGACATGAATTCCATGATCAATACCTTCGAGGACGGCAGTTACACGTTTTCGTGCTGGATGAAGCCGATCGGTTCTGCCGGAGGTGATGGTTTCATGTGGGGCCAGACCAACCAGGGCATCCACAACGGGATCCGTAACGGTGGGTTCCTTCATAGTGCGCACTGGGGAGCGGACTGGAACGCTTCAACGGTACTGGAAGCAGAGCAATGGGTGCATGCGGCATGGGTCTATGACGGTGCCGCTGACACAGCGACGATTTACCTGAACGGACAGATTGACGGAGGTCCACAGGCTCAGAGAGCCCCTAACGGTGGTGGTACATTTATCTTCGGTGGCCGTAACAATGGTGAAATTGCTTACAATGGTTACGTTGATGATGTGGCCATCTGGAGAGAAGTCCTTCCGGAAGGAACGATTCAGGCTCTGGCAGACGGGATGAGCCCGATCGGTGCAACTCAGGAAGACGAGGACGGTGACGGTTTACCTGATTCTTGGGAAGAGAAGTACGGAGTCGATGACCCTGAAGGTGATGATGACAATGATGGACTGACCAATGTTGAAGAGTATGAGTTAAGGACCAAGCCTAATAAGGCGGATTCTGATGAGGACGGGCTCAGTGACAAGGATGAAATCGAAGTGCACATGACTAATCCTTTGAACCCTGACGCGGACCGTGATGGTCTCCTTGATGGTGAGGAGATTGCTGCCGGAACCGATCCTGATGACAGGGACACGGACGGTGACGGGATTTCTGACTTCAATGAGATTCAGGACGGAACGGATCCGTTAGTCGTTACGGCAATTGCCTTTGAAACGAACCTTGTATCCTACTGGCCACTGGACTCAGACTTTGATGATGCGAATGCTGAGAATCATGG
>JABSSR010000349.1 GCA_013213965.1 Verrucomicrobiales bacterium
AAGTATGCTGATCTTAGTGGAAAGAGTTACGCGAGCGAGTTAGTTCTTTTAGGAAAGGAACCAATTAAGGAAGTCTTAAATGCATCAGAAAAAGATCATTCAGATCTTTATGTGTCTGTCCCTTCTAAGGGATGGTTTGATAAAAAAAATAAAGAGAAGAAAGGATACAACTTAATTAAAGTTGACGGGGCTCCGGTTCCAAAATTTTCTAGAAGGCAGAAACTTATTGAACTGGCTTTCAGTGATAATAATCCCTCATTCGCCGAGTCATTTATTAACCGGATTTGGGCCCTTTTCCTAGGTAGAGGAATTGTACATCCAGTCGATTTAATGGATTCAGCGCATCCTCCAAGTCATCCTGATTTATTACGATGGATGGGACGTGACTTTGCAAATTCTGGTTACGATATTCGTCGACTCATTCGAGCGATTTTAATGAGTCGTGCTTATCAGTTGTCATCTTATGTTCCGGCAAAAGTTAAACCACTTCCTCAAACTTTTAGTTATCATATAATCAAGCCTATTTCAGCTGAGGCATTTTCCAAATCAATACTAATAGCGATGGGGTACTATCCGGATGAAAACGGAAAATTTAAAAATGTAGATGCAGAAAAATTACGTAGAGAATTTGCAGTCAAGTTCCCTGATCTCTTTCCTGAAGTTTATTCGCCGACTGTGCAACAGGCTCTCTATCTAAGTAATAATGAAGCTATAGAGAAACTGTTCACTTCTGAAGATAATTTCACCTTATCAATTATTGAGAGGCAGGGTTCCAACATCAATAAAGTAAAAGAATCCTTTAAATTAATCCTTGGAAGGGAACCGGATCCTGAGGAAATTGAAGCAGGAACCAGATTCCTGGACCGAGGTTCAGAATCATTGAAGCAATTTTGTTGGACTTTGGTTTCAGGTTCAGAATTCAGAATGAATCGTTAATTTAATGGCGGATAATAACATAAAGGACTGCGGTTCACCTGATCACTTTATTCACAGAAGAAAATTCCTCGAGGGAATGACTGCAGGAGCACTGTCCACTTTCAGTTGGTCTGGCCTGTTCTCGGTTCCTGCATTTGCAGAGATAGCTAAACGCAAACAGAAGCATTGCATACTCTTATGGCTTTGCGGAGGCCCGAGCCAGTTTGAGACTTGGGATCCAAAACCCGGGAAGCCCACTAGTGGCCCTTTCAAAAGTATGCCTACGAAAGTCCCTGGAGTGCACTTTTCTGAATTAATGCCATCCTGTTCTTCGATAGCGGACAAGCTAGCGATTGTACGGTCAATGAAAACAGCCCAGAAGGAGCACACTCAAGCCATTAATTTATTGCAGAGGGGAAACAAAGTAAGGCCTCCATTTGTTCGACCCACGATGGGTTCTGTGCTGGCTCAACAATTAGGCCAATTAGGAAGTAAAATTCCAAACTTTATATTACTTGATCCGTGCCCCGAAGGAAATGAGTTCAAAGGCTTTAAGGCTGGAAATTGGGCAGGTTGGTTAGGGGCTGAGTATGCGCCAGTGAGGGTTGGAGGAAAATATAAAATTCCTGACACAGAGAAATTGGACTCTATTACTGATGGGGACCATGAAGCACGCGCCGAACTACGTAGATTCTTTTCAAAGAAATTTGAAAATGAAACAAAAAGTTCAGCGGTCGAGTCTTACAATGCAACTTTTGAGCGGGTCCGCGGTCTAATGAGTTGTTCTGATTTGTTTGATCTTGATAGGTTGCCAGCGAAGGATAAGGAAAGGTACGGTCCTGGGACATTTGGGCAGCACACATTACTTGCCAGGTCCCTAGTAGAGGAAGGTGCTCCTTTTGTGATGGTTGCAAATGGAATGCCGTGGGACACACATGTCTTCAATCATGAGATATATCAGATGATTGTCCCTGACCTCGATAACATCATTTTTCAATTAGTTAATGATCTTGAGGATCGAGGATTACTCGAAGATACATTAGTTGTTGCTATGGGTGAGTTTGGTAGGACTCCATGGATTAATCAGGCACGGGGCCGGGATCATTATCCTAATGCTTGGAGTTTTGCGATGGCTGGGGCAGGAGTCAAAGGTGGAACAGTGGTTGGCGCAACTGATGAGATGGGAATTGAGGTTACGGATTCTCCCTATGATGAGCGTAACTTATTTGCAACCATATTTAGTGCTCTGGGAATTGATCCGCACGCTGAATATAATTTACCTAATTTTCCAACCTTTCATCGGGTCGAGGAGAAAATTCAACCGATAAAGGAGGTTTTGTCATGAAGGTTGAAATAAAGAAAAAGAAAGAAATTAAACTTCCATCGCATTGTCTTTCAATT
>JABSSR010000035.1 GCA_013213965.1 Verrucomicrobiales bacterium
GGATTTGTTCCAAAAGCATATTCTATTGCATTGCTGAATCCGTCCTTATCTGGATCAGCTTCACTGGCTGAGTTTTGATCAAAGGACGGTGAATTGATATCGAAATTAACAGTGCGCCATTTTTGATAGCTTGTTTCATATAAGATGATGCCGGCAGGAGATCCGTTAGGTGTTTTTGATATGGTCCAACTTTCCGCAGACTTTGGATCCGGATTAGTCGATGGATGTATGAGTGAAATGGTAAAACCGTTACCATCTGCACCTGTTGGCCAGGGTTGCTGATCAGAGTAAGTAAAGCTTTGGACGGTGGATCCGTCTGCTGCTAAAAGAGTCAAGGATTCTCCGTTATTACTTAATTTAGTATTGGTTGTGAATTCACCGGCGATGTAATTTAATATATCGTCACCGTATCGAGACTGCATCGCTGCAATATTTTTGACGATTAATATTTGTTCTCCTGCAGCGAGGGAATTAATTTTTGTTTCAATTGTGAACTCGAAATCAATTCCTTGATCGAATTGGACTCCTACAAGATTGATCTCCGTTTCTCCAATATTTGTGAGTTCAATGTATTCAAAGTCAGTGTCACTTTCTGAAGTGTTTTTTTCTTCTTTAGTTAAAGGATCAAGAGGATGATAATTAAATTCACTTATAACTAAATTGGCATTTGATGCGGGTGTTCCTACGATAAAAGTTCCTTCCGTCAACGCTGACCATTCTGCTTTGTTGGCATTGAAGCTTCTGGATTTAATTATTGTGTTGTTGATCAGAGTGATTGGTTCTTCGTACTGGATCGCACTGGGGCTTAGATTGTCTTCAGCTGAAGAAGATGATGCGATCAGTTTAGGAATGCAAAGGAGATCGCTACTCTGAGGAGTGTCATTGAGGGCTTGAATCGCTAACATATTATTCCCTGCTAACAAAAGATTTATTGAGTTTGAAATATCAAATTCTTCTGATACAACGGCGAGATTGTCGGATCGGTTTCTGGTAGAAGCGGCATTCCAGGAGATTGACTGCGGCGAGTTTGAAGATGCAACGCGAGTGCCGTTCAGATATGCCACGAATCCATCATCATATTTCATTAAGAGTTTAAGTTCAGTAATTGATTTGGGACTAATATCATTTCCGATATTAAATGGTATCCTCACGTAAACGCTAGAGACAACATTTGCCATCTCTTCCACATCCAGGTTGATTAGTGAACGATAATTAGTACCGCTCCTTTCGTACCCAATCCCTGATTCTCCTTTTAACCATTCTAGTATATTTTCAGGTTGAGCATTTGTACGCCATTCTATACCTATATCAGCTCCTCCATTATCAACTGAAGGTATAAGAGCTTCTGCATCAGTAAAATCATCTACGAGTGTGTAAAATTCGTCTTCAACGGGTAAGTAAGGGTCAGTTCCGTCAGTCGTATAATAAATATCGGATTGCTCGGTGAACATAGTCAGATTGAATTGGGAGGGGACCACACCTCCGAGCTGATTGAAGATTGGAGCATCAATGTCAGGGAATAAATTTCGATTACGGAACTGATCCAGAAGAATCTGATTGCGCTTTGCTATAAATTCATTCCGGANCCATGATACTTCNGGNGCCCAATCATCATTCTTNGTGAAAGGTGCGGAAAAAGAAGAACCNTCATCCCCCCATCGGGCAGNCTCTGCAATGATTGCATCTTCAATGGTTTCTGACATTTGATCCCAACGGTNAGTATTATTTTCAACGGTCATAATACCGTTATTGAAAAAAAGTTTTTGTAGCCGGTCGCCGAAACGTATTCTGAAAGCTTTGTAAGTTCTTAACTTAGAATAAAATTCTGCAGGAGATCCGGAGTCATTGACTCCTGTGAGGTCAAAATTTGTAACTCTTTGAGGTGGTATAGCAAATTGCAGAAGATTAACCATCAGGTGATTGCCCATCGACATTTCTGCGTCCCATGTAAAGAATTTAAACTTACCCTCTTCTCCTCGACTCCTGCGTCCCGAATACCAGTTCTTATTGTCGAAGACAGAAACTATTGCTCCGTTACGTGCAATTGGCCCGAGCCAGTCATAATCACCTGACCAAAGGCGCACAATTAAATGATCGATTAAGTTGTCTATATCAATAAGATTTCCTAGTGCTTTGTACTGTTCTGCGGAATTGATTCCTGAAGATGCAATGTCTCTTGCTGTTTCCCAGGCAATCGAGTTTCCATCGACGACGGTATAATTCTCATCAAAGAATGTGGGATGATGAAGCACGTCATATTCATCTTCATTGCCACCAAGATATGACTCAAAGAAAGCAGCATTAGGGCGTTCGTGCAGATCATATACTCCCCAGTATTCCGTATTAATGTATAGATGAATATAACGCCCCCTAGGTGATAGCATTCCTATTTCCAGCTCGGTTTTTCTTAAAAATTGATCTCGCATCAGAGTCCCATGAGGTGGCAGATCGAGTGATTTATCGCGACCGAAAGAATCTGCTAATGACCAAGAGTCATGACCGCCTGATCGGAGGATGAGTTGATCAAATGATTGGACGGGACTTTCAGGGAAAATAGGAAAGTTGAGACGACGCTTTCCGTAATCTTCTCTGAAATAAAGTCGCATTGGTTTTTTGGGATGTTCCCTTGCATTGCCACCATGAATTCGAATTCCTGCATCAATCTGAAAGTTATTTTGAGAATCCAAAGGGTTATGAAATTCAACGGACACAGGTATTTCAGATCCTTTCCCAGATAGTTCAGGGTTCGAATGAATGCCTAAAGGTCCAAAGAAAGAATTTTCCTCAAGGGTTAATGAAATAACTGGAATATTCTTTGAAAGGTTGTCTTTAATGGTTTTGGAGTAATCAGGGTCATTTGTAACATCTCCATCCATTTTGGATTGATTAATAATATCTGACGCAAAGAAATAAGTTTGTGTGTCAATGTTGCTTGGCTGGAATCCTTCCCTCAGGGCAACGGCTCTTAATGTAGTAGTATTTGTTATTTTTATTTCGTTCAGGTAAGTCTTTGCTTCACTTCCTTTGGGATCTGAGCCGTCTGTAGTGTATTTGATGACAGCCTCTGATGTCTTGGTTGTTATTCCAACGTTGATTGGCTCAGTGAAGAATCCTCTATTCACTGAGAATTTGGTGTCAGAAACAAATCCATAGACAATATCATTGTTCACTTGACCTGGCGTTGGTTTCACGAAGTACCCTTCACTCTCAGGTCCATTGGCTCGAGGACGCGAAATAATAAGTTCAGGAAGAATGAGGAAGTCTGAATTAGATTGGCTGCGGTTCAGTCCTTGTATTGCTAAAATGTTAATCCCTTTGTTTAGTTCAGTAGGTTGAAAATTTATTGGTATAGATAATTTTTGAACGGCTTCAGAATCTCTGTGACTGCTACTGGCTCTTGAATTCCATTCTGCAATCGGGGGCGCATTTCTTGATGCGACTTGTTTACCATTAATCCAGGCAATGAAACCGTCGTCAAAATTCATTTTTAACTGAATATCTGAAACTAATTCTGGATTGTTAATTTGAAAGGGGACTCTAATATAGATAGAGGTTTGCGAATCACGCATTACTGCACGCACGTCTGTATCGAAAAATGGATCATAATCCGATGATATATCGTATCCTATTCCTAAATTACCAGAGTCCCATGCACTGTCATCAAAATTAGTTTCGTTCCAATCTTGGATAGAACCTTGCGGTATGAGCCATTTGGCAGAAGAGGATGATGAAATTACAATGTCATCAAAAATTTTATTCGAGTTACCATATGATATGTCTTCTTTTTGTTTGGGGTAAGTGAAACTTTTAGCAATGCTGATCCCGTCCGGTTTTGTAAGTGCTAGAAATTCACCGTCTGAATCGAGTAAGAAATTGGTGTGCAATTCTGAATTTACGGCGGTCCGATCTTTCCCGCTAGCAAAGACAATAAGTTGATTATTTGCAGCAATCTCAACGGGAGGAAAGGTCCATTTGGTTAAGTTTGAGGCGTCATCAGTTAAATGCCATCCTGCAAGATTTACGTTCTTATTTGCTGTATTAGTTATCTCGATCCAATCCGAATAATCATTATCTTCATCGGTGACCCCTCTTTTGTTACTTGCAAGGAATTCCGACACAGTCGGTTCAGCAATGAGTTGTAAGCCGACGGCTTGCAAGAGAAGTGTTAATATTATTATGAGGCGCACGTCTCCGATATCTTAAGGTTGATGGTACCTATTGATGGTTGCTTATGTAGCGGATTGTTGTTTTACGATCCCGCTTAAGCCGCGAAAGGTAAAGATTAATATTTAGAAATGGAGGGGCTTGAGGAACCCGAACTATATTTGTATTGTAAATAAATAAAAAACGATGCCCTTGTATAAGAGGGCATCGTTTTAAATTAATATCAGGTTAATGTTTAGCCGAATAATCAAAAGGAGATTTAACTCAGCATGAGCTTTTCCCTTTTTATTTTTGGAACCAGCCCTTGGGCAGGGCGAGGACCGGGATCTTCCTTTTTCTGTAGTGCACGTCGTAGCTTCTTAAGCGCAATATTCTGAAGCTGTCTTATCCTTTCACGAGTTACGCCAAATTCCTGGCCGACTTCTTCAAGAGTTTTTGGTTTTTGTCCATCCAGACCAAATCTTGCATCAATGATCTTACGTTCTCTGTGATCAAGAACTTCTAAGAGCGTGTCAAGTTGACCGTGCATGTTCTTGTGACTGAGTAACTCAAATGGTGTCTGAGCACTTGAATCTCCCACAATTTCACCGAACTCAGTATTATCATCTTCGCTGATAGGTGCGTCCAGAGACGCAGGTCTCAGCGAGGCTGCTTTGAGTTGAGCAAGCTTACCGCGATCGATGCCGATTTCGTCAGAAAGTTCATCATCGGTCGGATCTCTGCCGAGCTCTTCGCTAAGGACCATAGCTACTCGGCGCATTTTTGATATTTTGTCCACCATATGGACAGGAAGCCTTATGGTTTTAGATTGGTTTGCCAGAGCGCGTTTAATAGATTGCTTGATCCACCAAGCTGCATAAGTTGAAAGCTTGCCTCCCTTATTAGGGTCAAAGCGCTCAACAGCTTTCATGAGTCCGATATTTCCTTCTGAAATCAGGTCGAGTAGTGGGAGCCCATAATTGGCATAGTCTTGAGCTATTTTGACCACGAGTCGTAAGTTGGCTTTGATCATGTGAGCCCTGGCTTCTTTGTCTCCTTTTTTGATTCGGTCGGCTAGCTCAATCTCTTCTTGAGGAGTGAGGAGAGCAGTTTTTCCTATTTCTCTAAGATAAATTTTAATGCCACCGTCTAATTCTAGGTTTGCCATATAGTTATTATATTATTTTCTCTGGTATAGATTTTATTCGAAAGTAAATGAACTGAATATTTACGTGCCTTTGTTTTCTATAAAATATTGATCTGGTTAAGAATTGCTTCTTTTTGTTTATTAAGAACGTTTTTGGATTGTATTTAATTAGGTGAAATATTATGTCGTTTAATTTTTATTTCTTACGAAAAAAATGGGTTATTCTTGAACAGGAAATTCTTATTACTGTCAACGCTAAAACTATCAAGTTTAACTTAATAATTAAGAAATACCAAATATCAGTTTAAATTGCCAAGTTTTTTTTTAGTTGCAACTTATCTGTGCAAATGCCCCAAAAAATAGTGATAATCGCTATTAATTAACGAATTATAAGGATTAAATCCTTTTTTATTTTTAATTCATTTCGAAAAAAATACCTATAATAGGTAATATTTAACCTCTAAAAAATGAGTTAAATTAGGAATTAAATCGGTCCAATTTAGTGAAACTAAACTCTGATTAATTAAAAATACCTATTTATTTGCTTCGCCCCAAACTAGCTTCATAACATCGTGAAGGTCAGGGTCATGTTTTTTGAGTTCAGCGCGAACGAAAGGGTAAAAGTCGTTACGGTAAAAGTAGGCTTCGGTGCCTTCCGCAAAGTATTCTTTGTGATTGGTCATAGCGTAATGTTTGACTTGTTGTCCAGTGAAAAGCATTACTCGGTCATAACTACCTGATTTCTTAGCTTTTTGAAAAGCTTTGATGATTTCAGCATGCTCGAATGTAAGGAACTGGTCATGATATGCATGGGCAAGTTCATGAAGAACGACTGCCGGATGTTTTAGCATTTGGCCTCTAGATAGGAGGGCCTTCGCTTGTGGAATATGAACTTTTTTATGTAGTCTAGTATCGTGCCCATTAGATTTAAGCCAATCGATTCCAGGATGATATTGCATGGGGTGTAAGGTGGGGTGGCTATGCTCAATCCAGATTTCGCAGGTTTTGAGTTTTTCAAGAGCTTTCCCCTGAACAAGTATGGAAATTCTTTGTAGATGATTAGAAAGCATTTTAAGTGCTTTGGCTCCAGTCTCAGCTTGTTCGCCTTCTAATAATGCTGGATCCACATGAATTTTCCACCCTTCAATATTTTTGATGATGGGATCGAAACGGACTCCTTTCCTTGCTTCATTATCCTTTGCAGTAGCATAAAAGGTAATAATGCTGACGATGATTAAGGCGATAGAAATTTTACACTTTGTCAGGGGCATTGTGATTTGATTTTATGGTTAGAATTGAATCTCTGTATTGATCCTGAAGGAGGTTTATTGGATCTATTTAGATTCTTTTGTTAAATGCTTATTGGCACACTTAATATAGTTTTTCCAGTCATAAGACGTGATGTCATGTTTGCCGCTGCGTATATGATAGCCTATTTGTCCATGGACTGGTTGATTTACTCCTGGCATTTCTTTGCATGGAAGGCCTTCAGTGCCGAGTAATTTGTAAATGCTATGGGCTCCTTTTGCTGATAGAAATTCTCCCTTTGGATCAGCCCACTTGTCACCTTCGGCACTGGCCACATAAAGAGGACGAGGAGCGATTAGTGAGAGGAGAATGTGCTGATCAAATGGTAAGGATTCTTCCTTATTGTTATATTCCTTAAAATTTCCACAGAACCAGTGAGGGAATGAAGTATTGATTCGATTTACGGTTTCACCAAATCTTCTTTTGGATAGGGCCGCTCCACCACATCCTGAATTGTTTGATATTACCAATGCGAATCGACTGTCGGAAGCGCCCGCCCAAAGAGAAGTTTTCCCAAGTCTTGAGTGCCCAATGACAGACACTCGTTTTGCATCAATCGTTGGTTCAATCTCAGAGTAATCCAGTATCCTGCTAAGTCCCCATGCCCAAGCAGCAATCGTGCCCCATTCGTTCGGAGCAGGTTTATCGAATGATGAATGGACTCCGTTTTTGAATCCATCGTGAAAATCAGGATCAACATCTCCACAGTAGGCAGTGATCAGCGCATAGCCTTGGCTGATAATGGATTTAATGTCCCAGCGACTACTGGAACTGCCTCTATCTTTTTCTACTGCTCTTTTGTCTTTTGTTCTTGGAACCCAACCTTTGGGAAGTTGAATTGATGGATCGGGATGGACAGTATGATTGCCGTTAAAATTATAACCTACGAATGCTGGCACTGGAGACGCGGCTCTAGCTGGCCGAACAATTAACAATTTCAATTCACTGCCGGCAAAATGTAGTGACGGTTGAGTGAGGATTGCTTGGTCTCCGAGTATTAACTTTTCTTTTACTTGGCCAGTAACTTTTAGTTTTTTTTTATTAAATTCTGGAGCCTTTCCAAACATTTGCTCTTCAATGAGCTTTAAGAATTCTACTCTTTTTTTAGGCCATTCGCTTGCCTTGGTAATGGTTTCTCCTGGATCTATAAGTTTATATTCAGGGACTTTGGACTCATCATAATTAAAATCTCTTTGCCCGGCATAGGTAAGAATATTTATGGACAATAATAAATAAATTGATCCGAATATTCTTAGTCCGACTTTATTAGAACTAATTTTGGTCCTTGTCTTGGCCGTCATTTTTTTTGCGAGTCGTTAAGCTTTTTTCAAACCATTCTGTAAAGGCTCGTGCTTTCCGATCGTTATCTAGACCTTCAGGGCGTGATCCCAATTTAATTACTACTTCAATTTCTTGTCTCTTATTCAGTCCAGGTTTTACACGGTTTATATTGAGTGTCACTCTTTCTCCGGAGTCTTTTGAACGGATATATTTTGATAGCTCAACATATGCAGGACTCTGAAATTTAAATGCTTTTCCATCGAGGTGAGTTATGCGATCTCCAGGTTTGAGTCCGACCTTTGATGCTGCGCTGTTGGGAACTACACTAAGAATTTGCACTGCCCGAATATTCTCGACGGCGCCTCCATTAATGATTCGCATAGGCGAATCCATCATACGGATTCCTATGAAGCCTTCGGGGCGGAGGTCTCCAGACACGATCCCAAACATTGCTGAGCGCAGTCTGTAACGGATTTCTGGGTCAGTCGCTTTCAAGTAAATGTCGAGAGAACGATCCAATATAGAGTCTTTATTTTTTTTGCCTTCTTCTAGAATTTGGTCATGAGCTTTTTGTCTTATTTCATAGCGATTACTTCCAAGCTGATTGAACAATTGATCAAGTTCATTGATTTCTTGCCCATGACCAACAGCAATGGATGCTAGCAATGCAATCACGATGATCGCTATTCTGTTAGACAAAGTCATAGAGGTTAAGAATAAGCTTATCACTTTTGTGGGTTCCTATCAATGAAAGCAATGACAATAGAAAAGGGCGCAAACGTTTAGGTTTGCGCCCTTTGTGATTTTATTAATTTATACCTATATTACCTTAGTTTGTCCGGGTATTGGTCTTTTGTACTTTCCATTTTTATCAGGTAATACGGGTGGAGCCGCATCCCAATTCAGGTCAGCATCGTAAGGGAACACATCTATTTTAGTGTTAAGGCATGAGTCCATTTTAAGTAGTTGGCCAGAATAAGTTGCCATGCGTCCGTAAATAGCTGTCATGCTGCTCATTGCGCCGTTATCGCATTCATTGAATTCTTTGTTATTTCTAATTGCATCAATGAATGCTGTTTTGTGAGCTATCTCAGAACTTCCTCTTCCTTGTGCTCGGTGAATTTCTTTGCCGTCATTATCAAAGATCTTTCCAGCACTTATAATTGCGTATCCTTTAGAACCGTGAGCATGCTCTGATACGCTATTAAACACTCCACGAATGTGTCGGCATGAACTGTGCATACGAACAGAAGGACCGTCCCACTTTGGACCATACACATATTCGACTTGATGGTGGTCAAAGGTCTCTCCTGTGTCTGGTCCTTTACGGACTTCACAGCCACCTTTCCCTTGAGCCACTTCGGGATATGATCCCATGACCCAGTTGCATACATCAAGGTTATGAATGTGCTGTTCTACAATGTGATCGCCGCACAGCCAATTAAAGTAATACCAGTTCTGAATCTGATATTCCATTTCAGTTTGCCCCTCTCTGCGTGGACGTGTCCACGGAGTGTTCCCGTCCCAGTAAGCTCTCAAGGAGACAACGTCACCGATGGCCCCATCTTGTATTCTTTTAATCGTATCAATGTATCTAGCATCATGCCTGCGCTGAAATCCTACTCCAACTTTGAGGCCCTTTGCTTTGGCTTTCTTATTTGTTTCAAGAAGCATTCTGCAGCCGCGACCGTCGACGGCACATGGCTTTTGCATGAAGACGTGCTTCCCTTGATTTACAGCGTAGTCAAAGTGAACTGGGCGGAATCCGGGTGAAGTTACCAGAAAAACAACATCAACTCCTGAGTCGATTACTTTACGGTATGCATCGATTCCAGAAAAAACCCGGTCCTTACAGTCCAACTTTTCTTTGTTACGATCATTAGATAGTTGTTTAAATTTATTTTGAGCATTTTGATCAAATGCGTCACCCATTGCCCATAACTTAACTTTGCCTCCAACGCCAAGTACTTGCCTGATATCACTAGTTCCCTTGCCTCCGCAACCGACCAAGCCGACCTTGATCTCTTCACTTCCACCTTCGAATGCCTTAGATTTTCTTGGTATGGAAGTAGCTGTAACAGCAGCAGCAGCAGTTGATGTTTTAATGAAGCTTCTTCTTGTCTTTTCTTTTGTTGGACTGTCCATCGTATTTATAGTGAGTGTTATTTATCTTTTATTTATTAGGGAATTAATTCTGCCACAAAATTAAATGGCAAGGGAAGTTTCTTTTTATTCTTTAGAGAGGAGTTGGTCTCGTGTAAATAGTGAAAAAACCTTATAACCTGCGTTTTCTATTATTTCCTTGCCTCCTTCTTGTCGGTCCACTAGAACCAATACAAAGGCAACGTGACCGCCTGACCGCTCAATTGCTTCAATGGCATTGAGTGTTGATCCTCCAGTAGTAATGACGTCGTCAATAGCAACGACAGTATCTCCTTCTTTGAAACCACCTTCTATTTGTTTCCCTTTACCGTGATCTTTTGGTTCTTTTCTTACAACGAAAGGTTTGAGAGGAGAGGGATCATTTGCTTGGTAAGAGGCCATGGCACTTGCGAGAGCAATTGGATCAGCCCCAAGAGTCAGCCCACCAATGCCGCTAATTGTCACGTCCAGCTCATTACTTTTTTCAATAACTGTATTTCTTATTGCCGCCCCTACAAGGCACGCTCCTTTTGGATCAAGGGTAGTTAATCTACAATCTATGTAATAGGTACTTTTTTGTCCTGACGCTAGAGTGAATTCTCCAGTAAAAAATGATTTCTCACGTAAGAGTAAGAACAGATCTTTCAGAGCGTCTGATTGAGGGAAGTCAGGCATTTAAGCTCTAGGATTATCTGCAAATTTTCTAAAGAGTCGAGCCAAAACACAATGATTAATGACTAAATATCGAAAATTTTCTTGTAAGGAAATTCAAAAGAGATTGGTTTTCATTTTAACCATTCAGCTACTGACTTAGCGTAATATGTCAAAATAGCAGATGCTCCTGCTCTGTGAATTCCCGTTAGGCTTTCCATCACGACCGTTTGTCTATCAATCCATCCAGCAGCTGAAGCGCTTTCGATCATGAGATATTCACCGCTGACTTGGTAAGCTGCGACGGGTACTTTCACATTATTAGAAATTTTTGCCAATACATCTAGATATGGTCCGGCCGGTTTGACCATGACCATATCGGCACCTTCTTCTATATCGAGGATTACTTCTCGTAGGGCTTCCTTGGCATTGGCTGGATCCATTTGATAGGTTTTCTTGTCTCCTGATTTGGGCTCTGAGTTAAGGGCGCCTCTAAAGGGACCATAATATCCAGATGCATACTTAGCGGAATAGGAAAGAATAGAAACATCTGTAAAGCTGTTGGCATCTAATTCTTGACGAATGGCGCCTACACGTCCGTCCATCATGTCGCTCGGAGCAACGATGTCAGCTCCTGCACTTGCATGACATAGAGCTTGCTTGATTAGAATTGCGACGGTTTCATCATTTAATACTTTGCCTGTCTGATCGACGAGCCCATCATGTCCATCACTGTTATATGGATCGAGTGCAACATCAGTAATAACTGCTAATTCAGGGAATGAATTTTTGATTGCTCGAATGGATTTGGGTATTAATCCACTATCATTGAATGACTCTTCAGCGTTAGGGCTTTTCAAATTGCTATCGATGGCCGGAAACAATGCAATTGCCCCGATCCCAAGCTCATGAGCTTCTGAAATTTCATTTAATAAATCATTGAGGCTCCAACGGGTACATCCTGGCATTGATTCAATGCTTTCGTTTTTTTCTTTTTCGTGCACAAAGACGGGGTAAATTAACGATTCAGTAACTAGGCGTGTTTCGCGGCACAGATTGCGTATAACGGATGATTTCCGATTACGTCTTGGTCGGGCATTTAAATTTTGGTTACTCATCAGAGGATTTGTTAAAAGCCAAATAGGTTAAACAATTTTAAAGAGATTAATACTTTTAGTAGTTTAGCCTCATTCCTATTGGATATCACTTACTTTTGACTGTTCATCCGCTTATCGAATTATTGTTTTTTCTATAAAAAACATCAAATTTAGATCCTTGGATTCAGTTTGCTATTAGATTAATATACGGACTGATAATTTTTATTAATGAAGGCTGCTACTAAAAAATTTAGCGTTGCTCAACTCAATGAGATCGATGAAACCAAATGCCCTTGTGGAACTGCGCGTAGAGCATTTGGCGGTTCGGATGAAGTGGCCTCGGTTCACTTGGTGAACGTTTCAAGAGATGCTCTTTCGCATTATCATAAGGGAATGCATGAAATTTATGTTGTGTTGGAAGGTGAAGGATTCATTGAATTAGACGATGAAAAAATACCAGTGAGACCGATGACGGCAGTGCTAATTAAACCAGGATGTCGTCACAGAGCAGTGGGCGAGATGAGAATTATTAACATACCAATACCAGCATTTGACCCTAAAGACGAATGGTTCGATTAATTTTAGTTTTCCAATTATTAGTATCTTGCTTAGCGATTTCTGCTTCACTTATCCATGAAGTTCCTTTTCGAACTATTGAGGGCAAGTTAACTACTCTTTCTGATTTTAAAGAGGGGCCTGTCCTGATTGTTAATGTTGCTAGTGAATGTGGATATACTGGCCAGTACGCGGGATTGCAGATACTGCATGAGCGATACGCTAAACGTGGTTTAAATATAGTTGCGTTTCCTTGCAATGATTTTGGAGGACAAGAGCCGGGGTCCGAAGAGGAAATAAAAGAATTTTGTAAAAAGAAATTTAACGTGGCATTCTCAATGACTTCTAAAGTTAAAGTCAGAGGAGAGGACTCTCATCCTCTTTACAAATTGCTCACAGAGGAAAAAACCAATCCTACGTTCTTCGGTCATTTGAAGTGGAACTTTGAAAAATTCTTGATAGACCGCGATGGTAAAGTCGTGAATCGTTTTAGGACAAGAGTTCGGCCTACTTCTGACGAGTTGACTAGCGCAATCGAATGGGCGCTCATGGATAATAAAACTCAAAAGGAACAATATGATAAGGTAGGGCCTCCACCACTCTTGGAGTATTGTGAACGGCAGATCGCTAGGACTATGCATTGGCAGGGCGCTCCATGGCTAATGAGAAAGGTTAGGGAAGAAGAAGAAAGGACCTCAGAAATGGTCAAAGAGCTCAAATTGAAGCCAGGCATGGCGGTCGCAGATATTGGTTCTGGCAATGGATATCATACGCTTATGATGGCCGAGATTATCGGCAATAAAGGAACCGCTTATGCTGTTGATATTCAGCCTGAAATGTTGCGAATGCTCGAGGATAGAGCCGACAAAGCCGGCATGAAAAACATAAAATCCATTGAAAATAGGTACTGGGATACGGATCTTCCCGATTCGAGTATTGATTTTGCGTTGATGGCAGATGTTTATCATGAATTCTCGCATCCTGAACAAATGCTTTCCAGCATTAGAAGGGCATTGAAACCGCAAGGCATTGTCACTTTACTTGAATTCAGAGAAGAAGATCTCAAAGTTCCGATCAAACCTGAGCATAAAATGTCAAAGGAACAGGTGATTAAGGAAATGAAAAAGAATGGGTTCAAGCTTTCTCGTTCTTACGACAAGTTGCCGTGGCAGCATTTATTATTTTTTCAAGTGGACACAGATGCTGACTTGAAAGGTGTGGATAAATCTGGATAATCAAAAAACAAAATAAACTAATAAATATTTAATGAAAATCATAATAAAAACTCTCATTCCTTTACTGGTACTTTCATTTTCCAATGTTGTCGTTCAGGCCGGAGATTGGATTAATATGTTTGACGGGAAAACTCTAAAAGGGTGGAAAGTCAATACGGAGAACCCTAAAACATTTTCAGTCGTTGATGGTGCGATTAAGGTGTTCGGTCCACGTACCCATATGTTTTATGGTGAAGATGGCAACGCAAAGTTCAAAGACTTCGAATTTGAATGTGAAGTTAAAACCGCTAAAGGTGCAAATGCGGGCATATTTTTCCATACATCATACCAGGCTAATGGATGGCCTCAGGTAGGGTACGAGGCGCAAGTCAACGCTACTCATGGTGATTGGAGAAAAACTGCAAGCGTCTATAGCTTTAAGGATGTTAAGAAAGCGCCTCATCGCGATGACGAGTGGTTTACCTATAATATCAAAGTGAAAGGGAAAAAGGTTACAATTACCATTAACGGCAAAGTAGCTAATGAATATACAGAACCCGACGATCACAAAGACAAGACTAAGAGATTAGGAGAAGGAACGATTGCAATTCAGGGACATGACCCGAAGAGTCTTATTTACTTTAGAAAATTGCGAATTCGGAAGCTCGATTGATTTTTACGATAAAAAATAACATCAGCTAAAATCGTCATGAAATGTCATATTTCATGGCGATTTTCTGATATATAGACTCAAATAAAACTTGATAAATATGTAAATTATGGTAGTTATGACTATTTATGAGGGTGAATTTTCTATATTACTTTGGTGTTTTTACTGTGGTTTGGTGCTTTGCATGCACTCATGCTGATTCGGATTTCGCATCTAATGGAATTGATAGTTCCAAAAATCAAACGCCTATAAAGCCGAGTAATTCTGACAAAATCTCTATTGATCATTTCCAGTTGCTGTTGG
>JABSSR010000350.1 GCA_013213965.1 Verrucomicrobiales bacterium
AAACGGTGCAGATGTGAATGCGAAGGGTGAAGATGGATGGACACCGTTAAATATAACACACGACCCTGAAACCATCGACCTCCTCCGTAAACACGGAGGTAAAACCAAGAACGAACTGGAAGCTGAAGCAAAGAAATGAAACACCTCCTACTCACAACAATTGCAGCCGTGTTATCCGCCTCGAGTTTGGTTTTGGGAGAGCGGCCCAACATTGTTTTTATCATGTCTGATGACCATGCGCTGGAGGCGATCGGGGCATATGGGTCATGGTTAAAAAAATATTGTCCCACGCCCACGATTGATCAACTGGCTGCAGAGGGCATGCGCTTTACCAATGTCTGCTGCAACAACTCCATCTGTTCACCAAGTCGTGCAAGTATTCTGACTGGTCAATACAGCCACAAGAATGGGGTCCCAAATCTCAACGGCTCCATTAGTGAAGATTCACCGCAGTTGGCCGTGGAATTAATGAAGGCCGGTTATCAGACAGCGGTGTTTGGCAAATGGCATCTTACCTCCCGCCCAATGGGTTTTGACACCTATAAGGTCACTCGCGGCCAGGGTTCATGGTTCGATCCGGTTTTCTATACGCAAAATGGGCAATGGTATGGCAGAAGGAAAAAACGTGAAACGGTTCCCGGGGAAAAACACACCGGCTATTGTTCAGATATCTACACAGACCAGGCCTTGGCATGGCTGAAGGCACGTGATACCAAGAAACCGTTCTGCATGATGCTGCATTTCAAGGCACCGCATCATTCCTATGAGTACCCAGAGCGCTGGAAGGATTACCTCAAAGACACGCTCATACCGGAGCCGCCCAGCCTGCATGAGGACGTCGAGAAAACCAGTCCCCGGCTCAAGGGCGTGCACACCTGGCACATGATCCATAAAAACGGCTATTTTGGCCGACACGAAATGGACGAGGTTCCTCCCATGTGGCCGCACGACGGCACCACTCGTGGCAAGACTACGGCGGCGTACCAGCACATGATCCACAAATATCTCCGTGCGGTGGGAGCTGTGGATGACAACATCAAGCGGGTGATGGATTTTCTGGAACAGGAGAATATCAAGGATGAAACTGTGGTTATCTACACCAGTGATCAAGGGTACTGGCTTGGTCAGCACGGCCTTTATGACAAGCGGCTTATTCTGGAAGGATCCATCAAGATGCCCTTCATCGTCAGGTACCCTGGGGAGATCAAGGCGGGCTCAGTCAATGACTCGTTGTGCAGTAATGTGGATTTTGCACCTACGCTGCTTGGTATCGCTGGGATTCCGGTTCCAAAGACCATGCAGGGAGTGAGTCTGCGTCCACTTTTACAGGGACGCCAGCCGACCAACTGGCGCAAGGGAATCTGGTATGCCTACTGGGCAACCGGACACTTCCACTGGGGCGTTCGCACCCGCCAACACAAACTAGTACGATTTCCTGGCACAACGGACTATGAGTTCTATGATTTGGGCAAAGATCCGAATGAAATGAACAATCTTGCAGGCCAGCCCAGTTATGCCAGAGCCACTGCACAAACCGAAAAAATTCTAGAGAAACTGATCAAGGAAGTTGATATTAAACCAAACCAAATGCCGGGAGCCAACAGGTATTGAAACACCTCCTGCTAACAACAATCGCAACCGTGCTGGTGGTGGGGTGTGGGGAGTCAGAAGTAGATAGAACGCTAATTGTAGCTGCTGCAAGGGGAGACATTGAAGCAGTTAAACAGCATTTAGCTACTGGTGCAGATGTGAATGCGAAGAATGAGGTCGGGGGAACTCCTTTGCATTTTGCGGCTTTAGAAGGCCGAAAGGAAATCGCCGAATTGTTAATTACCAAAGGCGCAGATGTGAATAGCAGGACTAGGGATGGACTAACACCACTAGATCGGGCCATTAAATACCAACGAAACGAAACCGCCGCACTCCTCCGCAAACACGGCGGCAAGACAGCTAAAGAATTGAAAGCTGTAGGGAAATGAAACCAAGGATAAAACTTGCCGAGTCAATTACTCCAAACGGAGCCTGCATGGCCCTCTACGAACACGATGGGGCCTTTTCGGTTTCTTTAAACGGTAAGGAATTGATGCATTCAAAGGTTACAGCATCAGAGAGTTTGCTTGGAAGAACAGGCGTCGATCAAATAAATAAAGACATTTCTACCCGGGTTCTCATTGGTGGACTTGGTCTTGGATTCACGTTGAAAAGTGTCTTGCAGTCGGGAAATCCCAAAATGAAAGTCGTGTTGGCAGAATTGGTTCCAGAAGTAATAGAATGGAACCGAACTTATCTGAAAGCACTAAACGGTGTGCTGCTTGATGACCCTTGTGTTGACATTAAAAGGGTCGACGTGATTGATCTGATTAGAAATACTGAACCCCGAACCTATGACGCTATATTGCTCGATGTGGATAACGGCCCCGTTGCAATGGTCGACGTGAATAATGACCAACTTTACTCTACTTCAGGTATCCGCTTAATGTGCAGAGTTCTTAAAAAAGGTGGACGAATCGCAGTCTGGTCTGCAGGGCCCGACCTGAAATTTGAAAACCGTTTAAGCAAGTTTAACTGCAAGTTTCAAAGTGTTCCAGCGAAAGTTTATGATGGAGCGAAACGAGCTCGTAATATGCTT
>JABSSR010000351.1 GCA_013213965.1 Verrucomicrobiales bacterium
GAGGGTCAAGTTATTAAGGTTCTAGAAAGAAAGAATGAGGCAATCATCGCAAAGTACCAAAGAAAAGGAAAATTCATATATGCCCAACCAGATAATCCGTTACTACCAGCAACCATTGAACTGGAGCCTGAGAGGCTCCCTTCAAAGCTTCCGAAGACAGGAAATAAAGTCGTAATAGCTATTACTGACTGGCTCTCCAGAAGAGCTAATCCGAGGGGTTATATCGTCGAAGATCTTGGGCCACCAGACACGCCTGGAATCGACATCCTGCAAATTATTTATGCTCACAAGCTTTCATTAAAATTTCCTGAAGAAGTTAATAAAGAAGCTAATAATTTCTCAGATCGTATTTCAGAGGAAGATATCCAGTCCAGAGAGGACTGGCGGAAGCGCCCAGTATTTACAATTGATCCTGATGATGCCCGCGACTTTGATGACGCTATTCTAGTTGAAAAGACAAAGGATGGGAACTGGGAACTGGCAGTCCACATTGCAGATGTTGCTCACTATGTTAGACCTAAGAGCCTACTTGATAAAGAAGCTTATTACCGAGGAAACAGCACCTATCTTGCTGATCGAGTCATTCCCATGTTACCTGAAAAATTGAGTAATGGCTTATGTTCACTGGTTCCTGAAAAAGATCGCCTCACGCATGCAGCCGTCATGCAATTCAATAAAAACGGTACACCTAAGTCCGTACGTTTCTGCAAAGCAGTAATTAATAGTGCCAGACGGTTCACGTACAAAGAAGCGTACTCACTGATGCAAAAACCTGATCCTCAAGACCCTTTCAGTGAGAGACTATCAACGGCATGGGAACTCGCTAAGAAACTTCGTGAACGTCGTTTCAAATCGGGAGCCCTAGAGCTCGATATGCCTGAGGTCAGAGCCGTCCTAGACAAGAATGGTAAACCCATAGCTCTTGAGAAAATAGAAAATGACGAGAGTCACCAACTCATTGAGGAATTCATGCTCGCAGCTAACGAGGCCGTCGCAAAGCACATCAAAGAAAAGATGAAGCCATCAATCTACCGTATCCACGAGGATCCTGATGCGGACAAGCTCTTTGAATTCAGACAACTCGTCCTTAATTATGGGTTCGAAGTGGGCGACCTCGACTCCTCACCCAACGAATTACAATCCTTGCTCAAATCCGTTCAGGGCCGGCCCGAGGAACACGCCATCAAAGTGGGACTCTTAAAGAGCATGAAGAGAGCCACCTACAGTGAAGAACCGACCGGCCACTATGGACTATCAAAGACGAACTATACTCATTTCACGAGCCCTATAAGACGGTACGCTGACCTGATCGTTCACAGAGTATTGGCCACAGTGACCGGGGCAGTCCCCGCCAAAACGCCTAAGATTCCAGAACTCAATGCGATCGCCAAACACATCTCGGACACGGAACGGAACTCCGCGAGCGCAGAAATGGAATCCCAAAAACTCAAGCAACTTGAATTCCTATGGCTTGAAACAAAGGACTCTGGGGACTCATCACCGCCAACTCATCCGGCAATAATTCATGACGTGCGCCGCAAAGGACTCTTCATTGAATTAACGGATCACTTCATCAAGGGGCTAGTGCCGGAGAGTGCCTTGCCTCATTGCCGTGGCGGGTACTGGTTCGACGGATCAATGAGCCGATTCGTAGGTTCAAAGCCAAAGCGAATCTTCCAAGCTGGGCAGGAAATACTCGTGGCGGTTGAAAGAGTTGACCTTGATCAACGCTTAGTGGATTTTAAAATTGTGGATAATTAAAAAAATCATCTACAATCCCCAATTTGACACTGGGGACAGATACAATAAAATTTACCCGGGCTTTGTCGTGACATCACAATGTGGAACATCAACAAATACTGAATAGTAATGAGCAAAAAAATTCTTGTAGCTGGTGGCGGTGGATTCATCGGAGGACACCTAGCTAAGTCTTTGGTGGATCGCGGTCATGATGTCCGTGTCGTTGATGTGAAACCACTTGATCAATGGTACCAAAGAACGGAAGGAGCAGAAAACATTGTGGCTAATCTGGAAGAAAAAGATGCCTGCTTCTCGGCGAGTGAAGGTTGTGATGAGGTTTATAATTTGGCCTGCAACATGGGAGGCATGGGTTTCATTGAAAACAATAAGGCACTCTGCATGCTCAGTATCCTCATCAATACTCACCTGCTAATGGCTGCAAAAGAATTTCAAATCAAGAAATATCTCTACTCATCAAGTGCTTGTGTTTATGCTGCTGACAAGCAGACAGATACTACGGTCACGGCGCTGAAAGAAGCGGACGCTTATCCGGCCATGCCGGAAGATGGTTATGGTTGGGAAAAGCTCTTCAGTGAGCGTATGTGCAAACACTTCGAAGAGGACTTTGGCATGGAGGTTCGTATCGTTCGGTTCCACAACGTCTACGGACCGGACGGGACCTGGAGAGGAGGACGCGAAAAAGCACCGGCAGCACTGAGCAGGAAAATCATCGAAGCAAAAAAATCTGGGAACTTAAAAATAGAGGTCTGGGGAGATGGTGAGCAAACTCGTACCTTCATGTACATTGATGATTGCATCACTGGGCTCGACAAACTCATGGAATCAGATTTCAGTGACCCTATCAATCTCGGCCGGTCCGAACTCGTTTCCATCAACCAACTCATAGATATAATTTCTAAAATTGCAGGAGTCGAAGTGGAACGAGAACATAATTTAGATGCACCTCAGGGAGTCCGGGGACGGAGC
>JABSSR010000352.1 GCA_013213965.1 Verrucomicrobiales bacterium
GACCCGCGGTACGTGGGAGAAGAAGAAAGGGACCTTGAATTTGAGGGGATATTCTTGGTCCGGCCGGACGGGAGTACGGAACTGGCAACTGATGACGTCAAAAAGCCTAACGGCATACTTATTTCAAACGATGGCAAGAGCGTATTCGTCGCCGATCACGAGGTGACAAGTGACGGAACAAGACAACTCCTTTCTTTCAGTGTCACTGAAGGGGGCAAACTCGAAAATAAACAGGTCCTCCATGACTTTGGAACATCACGAGGAATTGACGGAATGGCGCTCGGCCCGAAAGGTAATATCTTTGCCACTGCCGGGAGCGGCAAGGAGGCTGGAATTTACATCTTTGAGCCCGGCGGCAATCTTCTGCAGGTCATCAACCTTCCCGGTGATCCTACCAATTGCACGTTCGGGCACGGAAAGAATTCGTTAACTCTATATGTCACTGCCCAATCACCTAAAGGACAGAAGAAACAAAGCTACGCCCTTTACAGGCTAAGACTGGAAAAGTAGCAACGATTCAACCGCGCCCGTTGAACTGGATGAGCCGGAAAAGTATCTCTTTGATTGTATCATTGGATTGGTAAAAGTCCGATCCAAATACCATCACCCAACCACGATCGACTCGGCGACCAAGTAATATCGCACCATCACCACCTCCTTGGACAGCACCCCATGTCTCCCAAGGAGCAGATTTCCTGTAATAATGACTGGCATTAACATTCTTAATCATCCCTTCAATCTTTAACCCTAATTTTTTGCCCTCATCGGTAATTTCCCATCCTCGGCCTGCAGGACCGGAACGTATTGGGCCAAGACCGCATTCATTTATAAAAGACAAGCCTTCACCGGTCGGACTGAGGAAAATAATGTTTCCACCTTTTTTGAGAAACCCACGCAAAGCCAGGCTCCAAGTAGGGTAACCTTTCCCTTCCTGTTCCATGGCAACCTTCATCAAGGCTCTCTTGAACCCTTCCATCTCTGGAATGAGCAGAACTCGGGACCTTCGAAGATTACGCATGAACTGCGGGTCAGGAACTTTAGATTTACTCTGTATGATTTTTCGGGACGGGACCCGGCCCGAAAGTGCATCAATAGTTTTAACATACTCGTCATCTTCGTCTGTGTAACCTCCCCACACCAGTACAGGGGCAGACGCCGGCAAACCTTCGTGTCCAAAACTCAGTGATTCGACTCTCGACATCGGCACTAACAATTCATCCACACCCAATGCTGAAAGCACAAGATCCGAACCTCTCAATTCGATCTTGTCAGCCCAAATCATTCCTGAGGGCGATAGAGCGACCAGATTACGAATGACAGGACTCTGCTCGTCCACATGATCCTCCTCCTCTTGCAATTCATTCTTTCCTCTGTCAGGTGTCCCGTTATTTCCGTCCTCAACCACTTTAACTTCATCAGCCAACTCTAATTCAACATCAGCCATCACTGAATCAGGGGCAGGAAAGAGTAGCACGTCCAGAACTGATAACGGGACCTCGGCAGAAAGGATCGGACTGGAGATTCTCAACCATTTTTCTGAATCAACAGAAGGTAATAATTGTCCAGCAAGGACCTCGCCAGTGGACAGAGCCGCAATGTGTCTCCTGGGAGAGTCTGGTAATACCAATTTATCAACGTTACCGATGGGCTGATCCCGTTCTATCCTCAAAATCTCATTAACAGGCAAAGGTATCCCTGTCTGTGTTCCCGACAGGGCAACGATCAGAGATTTCCCCGTGAACTTAATCGGATCACCCGGAACCTCAGATCCGTCACGCAGCAGAACCCTGAAATTACCGCCTTCAGAATCCTCTTTGTTATCTTTAATTTTTCCTAATTGACGACTCAGGGATGAGATTTCCTTTAAAGGAACTATTATCTTCTTTTCGGGACTCAATGCAGGCTCAAATGTCAGGTAATCCTTGTCCATGGAATGCACTTTCCCGGACATCGAAAGCTCAACACTGACAGAACGATTGATCGAATCTTTCTCAACAGATCCTTCCCTGAACCCATTATTATCTTTTACTAAAGGAGCAATTTTTTCAGGAAATTTTTTCAGGAAAGAGAGGATTTTCTCTTTCATGGTTTTCGAGGAATCGGGTGAGTTTTGATTCTGTTTTTCTTTATCAAATCTTTCCTTCCTCAGCTCAATTAATTCAGGGCTAGGATCCTGTTCAATAGTCATCTCAAGGCGCCACGGGCCGGCATCACCTTCTGAGAATAACGCCACCCCCATGCCGAAAAA
>JABSSR010000353.1 GCA_013213965.1 Verrucomicrobiales bacterium
GAATCAGGTTATCAAAAACAATCGGGGCCCGGGTGTGCCCGGAAAGACTTTGGTACCAGACTCCATCTTGAAAGACCATCAGGCAGGCAGGTTTTGACTTATCATATTGATGAGGTACATAAATCCAATAATCTCTTACCGTGCCGGGATAGACCTTACTGTTGGTGAATTGATGTTTGGTCACTTTGCCCTTAGGGACTCCGTCCTGAGGCTTTGAATCATCTGACAATTCATACCCAAGGCCTAAAGAAAACGGGGCAAATGCTATAAAAATACTGATTTTATTAAGAAAAAAATTCATTTATGTGAATCCAATCGTAGGTGCTCTCTTAAGGGAAGAAAAACCATAAAGTAATTTAAAAATTACTTATTCACTTGTTTTAACTCTCTTTTTTTAATGAATTTGCTCTAAGTAAGAAAAATGTCTGAGATCAATCGGCAAATCAAAGTAGAAAAATTTACCAGCCCAGCAGAAGGAGCATCATTTTGTCAGGAAAAGATCGGGAGTCCTGATCCCGAAGAATTGCTGATTCGAACTCAATATGCGCCAATCAATCCGGCAGATCTCAACGTGATTGAAGGGAAGTATGGCAAACTGCCTCAACTGCCAGCAATTATCGGCAATGAAGGGAGCGGTCAAGTCGTTGATATGGGGGAATCCTGTAAGGGATTTGCTAAAGGAGATCATGTCTTTTACGTCCATAGAAATGACTGCTGGCAGGACTATGTAAGGGTTCATCCGAACCAGGTAATCAAAGTGCCTGAATCCTTGTCACCACAACTCAGTGCGATGCTGAAGGTGAATCCGGCAACAGCCTGGTTACTTCTCAATCAGATAGAATATAAAGAACCTGATTCCTGGATCGTGCAGAATGCAGCTAATTCCGGAGTAGGCATTGCTGTCATTGAAATTGCAAAATTCATGGGCTGGAAAACCATAAATTTTGTAAGGAGAGCGGAACTAAAAGATGAACTCATGGGTTATGGTGCCGACCTCGTGGTCACTGATGACGATGATGGCAAAAATGAAGCAGTAGAAACAATCGGTAAGGACCGGGTCAGTTTAGCAATTAATGCTGTTGGTGGAGACAGTGCCCTTCGCATCATGTCATTACTTTCGGAAGAAGGCACCCATATCACTTATGGTGCAATGGCCAAGCGCCCACTTAAAATACCAAACAGCTTCCTTATTTTTAAAGATCTCAGAATTCAAGGTCTCTGGCTAAGTAAATGGTTAGATTCCACAAATCCTCAAGTAATGGAAACAGTTTACGGAAAACTGGCAGAAATGATGCTCCATGAGAAATTGCATCAACCGATAGATTCAATCTTCAGGCCAGAAGATATTAAATCCGGCATCAAACGGTCCATGGAAACTGGTCGTAATGGTAAGGTATTACTGGACTTTAACTGTTAAAAGACCATCAATGTTCAATTATGGATCTCTTTGATTTCGCAGACTCCAATGAAATTGCTGAGGAAAAGCAAGCACAGGAGAAGAGCGTCCTGACCGTAAGCCAATTAACCCGGAAAATTCGTAACCTAATCGAATACCGAGTCGGAGAGGTCTGGGTAGAAGGTGAAATAAGTAACCTCAGGAAACAGGCTTCAGGTCATCAATACTTCACTCTCAAAGACCAAGGGTCACAATTATCATGTGTGCTCTTCCGTGGAAACGTGGCCAAGCTGAATGTGGATCTTGAAGACGGTCAGGAAATACAACTCTTTGGCGATGTTACAGTTTACGAGCCCAGAGGCAATTACCAACTGATTGTGCGCCAAGCACAATTGAAAGGACTCGGAGCCCTCCAGGCAAAATTTGAAGCGCTCAAAGATAAACTCAATGTGGAGGGCCTATTCGACCCGGAAAGGAAACAACCCATTCCAACATTTCCTAACACGATTTGCATCATCACTTCACCGAGTGGTGCCGCCATCAGGGACATACTGAGCGTTCTTAAACGTCGGGCACCCTGGGTAAAGATTATCCTCTACCCTGTACTGGTTCAGGGGAACAGTGCCGCAAAAGAAATTGCTGAAGCAATTCATAATATTGAGAATTGGACGCAAGAAGGAAAAATTAGCATAGACACGGTCCTCCTGACCCGGGGAGGAGGCAGCCTCGAAGATCTCTGGCCATTTAACGAGGAAAAAACAGCAAGAGCCATCGGCTCATTAAGTTTACCACTCGTGTCTGCTATTGGGCATGAGATTGATTATACTATTTCTGACTTCACTGCTGACATGCGTGCACCAACTCCCAGTGCAGCAGCAGAACTCATTGCGCCTGATTCGCAGGAAATCAGAAACCAGCTCCACAGTATCAATAAATCGCTTTCTTACCGAATCACCGACACACTAGATCGTTGGAAGGAAAGACTAGATTATTTGGGTACCAATACTCTAATTAATGAACCTCAGCGCATCCTTGCAGATCTGGATCAGAGCATTGACCTGAAAACGGACTCCCTCAAATCAGCTCTCGTTAATTCTCTCAGGGAAAAGAAAGATTCGATGAGTGCTTTGGGAAGCCGGATCAGCATGTGTCACCCAGCAAAGCAGCTAGAAACTGTTCTGGGTCAGTTTAAGATTCTCGATAATAGACTCCAGAACGCAACTCAGAGCCTCATTAACCGATCAAATGAACGCTGTGAAAAAGCTGCCGTTGCCATTAAGGCTCTTGGTCCGGACTCCGTACTGGATCGAGGATTTTCCCTGACTCAGGACAAGGATGGAACATTAATCACATCGATCAAAAACGTAAATTCAGGAGACAAGTTAGAGACTTGGGTCTCAGACGGCATCATTAATACTACCGTCGATTAAATACATAGCCTGGAGCAGTTATTTATCTGGTTCCAAGATAATTAGACTCTATCCTTTAAAAGGGAATATCGTCTTCATCGGAATCGGTCTCAAATTGAGCTCCATCATTTCCTTCAGAACTTTCAGGAGCGCTTTGATTGGACTGAGCATTTTCTTCACGCTGTTGAGGACTGGATCCACCACCGCCCTCACGATTGCCAAGAAATTGCATTTGCTCACCAACAACTTTCAACTTGTTTCGCTTCTCGCCAGTATTCTTATCCTCCCAACTGTCCAATTGTAATCTCCCCTCAATGTAGACGGGACGACCTTTCTTAAGATATTCACCAGCGACTTCAGCCTGCCTACCCCAAAAAGTCACATCAACAAATGTTGTCTCTTCGCGCCTCTCTCCACCATCAGGAGGTGTCCATGAACGATTCATAGCCATACCAATATCTGCGACTGCAATCCCCCCCTTTGGAAGATAACGAACCTCCGGATCACGTGTC
>JABSSR010000354.1 GCA_013213965.1 Verrucomicrobiales bacterium
ATCTCTTAATCAATGAACCCCGTAACGTTCTACGTGCTAATGGTTCAATTAAATTTTTGAAGGGGACAGTTGCCCGTTCAGTGGCTCCCCCTTCAAAAATTTTCAATGCATTCAAAGGTTCCAACACAATCAGCGCTGAGATTTGGTTCAAACCTTCGAACCTGAAGCAGGACGGACCAGCACGTCTATTAACAATATCAGGCGGCACGTCAGACCGTAACTTTACTATTGGGCAAGAGGGCCGGTCCCTGCAGGCCCGGATCCGAACCACCGGGACCAGCAATAATGGTCTGCCCGCACTAGAGAGCAACGCATTACTAACTACCGGAGTCACTCATGCGGTCTATTCATTCGATGAAGGAAGGGCAAAGCTTTACATTAACGGAAGACTCGTTAAGGAACAAAAAATTAGTGGGGCATTTGATAATTGGGATAAGAATTTCAAAATTGCAATCGGTAACGAAGTGTCCAATAACAGGCCATGGTTAGGGACGATATACTATGCTGCAATATACAATCGTAAACTCAATCCAAATGAAATTACCACACGGTATGAAGCTGGAAAAGATAACATAGGAGCACCAGTCATTGATAAGGTTGCGGAAAATTCCAATCTATTTGAAAGGAAAATCGCCCCGATCCTGGCCAATCATTGCCTCGAGTGTCATGACGCAGCGAACGCGAAGGGAGACCTTGACCTTTCTCGAAAGGTCACTGCATTCGCTGATGAAAGCACAATCATTCCGGGACAGTCGGCGAAGAGTCTTCTGTGGGAATCGGTTTCAAAAAATGAAATGCCTAAGAAGCGCCCAGCATTGACCGACAAAGAAAAAAAATCCATCAAAGATTGGTTAGACGGTGGGGCAAACTGGACACTCAAAAGCATTGATCCTGCTGCATACGTGCATGAGGAAAAGACCCAACAACATTGGATACGCAGACTCACTGTTGAAGAATACATATCAACGGTCAGTGCAACTATGGGGATTGATATTTCTAAAGAAGCCCTTGAAATACTGCCCGCTGATCTGCGGGCAGATGGCTTTTCCAACACTGCTTATAATCTGAGCGTTGACCTTGAACACGTCCTAGCCTATTCGCAACTTGCTTCAAAAATCGTAAAAAAAATAGATGTCAAAAAATTCGCCAGACGTTTCACCAGTGATCAAAGCTTCACTGACAAGAACATGGCCAACCTTCTCGATAAGTTAGGCCATTGGGTTCTAAGGAGCCCTCTGGAGAAAAAAGAAATCGTAATCTACAGAGGCATTACAACAACTGCAGTCGCTGGTGGCACAAATTATGAGAAAGCAATCGGTCTTGTCCTCGAAGCCATGCTTCAGTCTCCACGTTTCATTTATCGTATTGAAGATAATAATTCCGGTGAAATAGTCAGTGACAATGAACTCGCAGTACGGTTCAGCTACCTTATTTGGGGATCTTCTCCCGACAAGGCCCTCTATGATGCGGCCCTGAAAGGAACTCTCAGTGATCCGGAAATAATAAGATCTCATGTGAACCGCATGCTCGGTGATCCGCGCTCCATTGATCAGTCGGTCCGGTTCGTTAGGCAGTGGCTGAACCTTGATAGTCTAGTAAATCTACGCCCAGACAAAAAACATTTCCCGGACTGGGATCCCCAATTAGCCAAGGACATGGACTTGGAAACGGTTGCTTTTTTTAAAGAAGTGATCTGGGAGAAGAAACTCCCAATGTCTCAACTACTGAATGCTCAATTCACTTACCTGACTCCTAAATTAGCAAATCACTACGGTATAAAAACAAAAGATAACAGCAATTTGATCCGTTATGATTTGAGTGAAGTCCCCTCCAGAGGAGGACTACTGACACAGGGAAGCACTCTTACGATTGGAGGCGATGAAGCTTCGATGGTAACGCGTGGTCTTTTCGTATTGCATGATCTTTTGAGAGGGGTCGTAAAGGATCCTCCACCTTGCGTTGATACCACTCCAGTACCTATCAAATCAGGTGTCAGTCAAAGACTCATCGCAGAAAAACGTATATCGAACAAAAATTGCGGAGGTTGTCACTCAAGAATCGAGCCTCTTGCATTTGGACTCGAACGGTTCGATGGACTTGGCACTTATAGGGAGAAGGACAGCTTCGGTAATCTATTAAGGGAAGATGGAAAAATTCTTATTCCTGGAGAAGCCGAACCACTAAACTATAAAAGTTCTGCAGAACTCATGGACTTACTTTCTCAAAGTGACCGTGTAAGTCACAGCCTAACCTGGAAAATAACACAATTTGCAATGGGTCGACCATTAGGTGCGAAAGATGTCAGCAAGGTTGACAAGATACACCAAAGAGCAAAAAATAATGGGAGCACCTATCAGAGCATCATTCACGCTATAGCAAACAGCGAGCTGATTCATACTAAGGAACTGCAAGAGAACAAATGAAGAAGAAACTTAATCGACGAGCGCTACTCAAAGGACTCGGCTCTGTTAGCATCGGATTGCCACTCTTAGAGGAAATGATCACGGTAGATGCCCTAGGAGCCGACGACGCTAAAATTCCTGTACGCGCATTCAATGTCTTCTTCGGTCTTGGCATTCCTTCCCCTCTACAGTCAGAAGGATTCAATGATGTGCTCGAACCTCTTAAGCCCTTATCTGATAAGTTGCTCATTATGCGTAACGTTGATCATGTTCGCTGTGATGTGCGTGGCATAAATGCCCATTTTGATGGAGCCACAGCTTCTTTCACCGCGGAACCTGCAGGCGGAGAAGCAAAGGCAGGAGGCCCCTCCATTGATCAAGTCATTCGGCATTCAAGTTACCCTGATGGCATGCCTAACGGAATGATCTCATCGCTCGTTGCCGGTACCTTCTTCAGGCGAAGTCGGGTCGGTAGATACCACCATAGTTATAATCTTGATGGAACGGTATCTGCAAGGATGCAGGAAAAACCTAGAGACCTGTTTGACCGTGTCTTTGGCAGTTTATCAAGCGCAAGTGACCAGGAGAATAATACCAAGCGCCTTAAGAAAAGCGTCCTTGACTCAGTCCTAGAGCAGTACCGATTCTTTACCGGATCAAATTCCCCCTTAGGGGCCGCCTCAAAAGGACGCATCAAGGACCACCTCGACCGTGTACGTGAATTTGAACAAAGGGCCTTTTCTCTGGCTAAGAAAAATGAACAGGGACCAAAATCCCCTCCACTATCGCACCTGCCTCATGGCGGCCCGGCCGACCCCGGTGGCGAGGGAATTGATATGAAACTCGAGGAACTCAGAACCGAATGGCGGCTCCTTGCGGATCTTTATGCTCTGTCCATTGAGATGGATAGAGCCCGGTTCGGATCAATCACATTCCTGGCGGCAGGAGAACGTATCCGGCTCACTGGAGAATATAAATACAATGACCGAATCCGTTACAATTTTAATGACTCTACCGAACATGGTCGGGGAGGCTCTGCAGGATGCAGTCACGAGTGGTGGCATAAGTTTGATGAAAAACGTGACAATAAGCAATTACGTGCTCATGCACACATGAAAATGAATGAGATCGCTTATTTCATGAATCGCCTTGATCGCGTCAAAGAACCCAATGGCAAGAGCTTACTTGAAAATTCCCTGCTCACCATATCCACTGAGTCCGGTGACGGGCGTCACAACAATGTCAAAAGAGAATTGTCTGGAGTCTTTCATGCAGTGACCGGTGCCAATGGCAGATTCAAGACAGGACAAATCATGAACGTAAAGGCTCAGGGCCTTGACCTCTACAACACAATGCTAAGAGCGATGGGCGCGGAGTACCGACTAGGTCCAAAAGACTATGATCATAGCTCCATTGATCAAATCCTCGTTTAAAGGATTTTGGTTAATATCACGCAAGTGATATTTTGTATTTGGTGAGGGGTTTGTTGAAGTGTTATTATCTGGATTAATGGAATGCTGGAAAAGATTTTGCGCCTTTTGCCTCATACTAGCAATCATTACAGCGATAGCATGCGGAGCCCAGCCATTACACGAAGAAATAGACAAGATCATTCAATCACAGGCCAGTGGCATAACGGCAACAACCAGTAATGACGCTGAATTCTTCCGACGCGTGCAGTTGGACATTGCAGGAACTATCCCTGATCCTCGGCAAGTACGAGCGTTCCTAAACGACAAGTCGCCACAAAAGCGTACTAAACTCATAGACACGTTGCTAACCAGCGAAGCTTTTGCAAATCACTGGACGAACCGACTCTCTACGATGCTACTTGAGCGACAATCTCTGGGCAAGGTAACCGATGAAGAATGGCGGGGATACTTG
>JABSSR010000355.1 GCA_013213965.1 Verrucomicrobiales bacterium
CCCGAGCACATTGTCGATCGTCATTTACGTGCTCCGCCTCCACTTGCCGCTGGTGGTTATCTCTTTGTTCCCGGTCGGGACATCCTCTTCGGTCTTGATTCACATAATGGCACGGTGCTGTGGAAGCGGAAAATACCTGCTTTCATGCGCGCCTCGATGTTGCGTGATTGCGGCAACCTCGCGATTGGCACGCAATCCAGGAGTGTTTTTGCGGCGAGCGGTCCGGATTGCCTAGTGATTAATGCTGCTAATGGCTCTACTGAGCGAAAGCTTTCGGTGAGATCTGCTGATGAGGAGTGGGGCTATTTGGCGGTTATTGATGATGTGTTGGTGGGATCCGCGGTCAGCAAAGGTGCGGTGCGCAGGGAATTAAGCTATAACGCTATCTATGAGGGAGGGTATGGGGATAACAAGCGCGTTGTTTGCAGTCGCAGGTTATTTGCCGTTGACTGGAAATCGGGTAAAGAACTCTGGAATTATCGGCCCCGGGGGGCCATTGCCAACCCGTCTATCTGTATTGAAAAAGGAATATTGTTTTTTCTTGAGAGCGGTAATGTTGAGACGATAGGGGGTGTCGGTATCGCCGGGAAGGATTCTCCAAGTTCATCGCAGGCAGGGCGATGGGCTTATGATCAACTGGTTGGTGAGCAGGGTGCGAATTTGGTGGCACTTAACTTATACAATGGTCGGAAATTATGGAGTCGACCGCTTGAGCTACCCCTTTCTGGGATCCAGACCTTTTACCTTTCTGCAAGTGCAGGTTCTTTAGTTGCGGTTCACTCAGTGAATACTGTGAGCGTGCCTCAACCGCCTGCCGATGAAAAATTTCCAAAAGAGAGTAATGAGCAACCGCCTGTCGATGAAAAGTCCCCAAAGGAGAGCAAGGTGCAACCGAATCCGCCGAAAAAACCGACACTGCATTACGCGATTGAAGTCATGGATTCTAGCAATGGAAAGATCACCTGGAAGCACGGTTTTGATACTGGCAGGCATACAAACCTGACCCACGGGGAACAGGATCTGCACCCAGTGATCGCAGGTGGTCGACTGATCGTTGAACCAAAGGTCTTTAATCTAGCGGACGGTAAGTTTCTGTTCAGCTTCGTGCGGCAGAGCGGCGGCGGATGTGGGGCAATTAGCGCTTCGTCCAATAAGCTTTACTATCGGGCCGGGCACCCCGCAGAGTTTAACCTCGAGAGCAAAAAACAGCATTGGATCACCAAATCCACCCGCCCAGGATGCTGGATTAATATGATTCCCGCCAATGGTCTGCTGCTTGTGCCCGAGGGAAGTTCCGGCTGTATTTGCAGTTTTCCGGTTCAGGCCAGTATGGCATATGGTACTGAGATCCCTTCCCCTGTTCGGGTACCGGACAATAGTGAAGATTAGAATACCGGCTGGCGTTCTTATTTGATGACGAGATGGATGCTGTTGTCTCGTTGACTGGTGCGACCGACGACAGCTGCGTGCTCAAGTCCCGATTCTCGGAGTTGCTCGAGGGCATCACTGGCCTGTTCTTCTGGCAGGGCCACGAACAGACCGCCGCTGGTCTGGGGATCAAAGAGAATTTCCTGTCTATCCTCGGCGACTGATTCTTCTAGGCGCAGGTGTGGTATGGTTTTCTCACGGTTGTGCCTGTTGACGCCGGTAGTGACACCGGCATTGTACATTTCCATTGCCTGCGCCATGACTGGTAAGGCATCAAGCTCAATGGTTAAGGCTGCCTCGGAGCCTTGCGCCATTTCCAGAGCATGCCCTGCAAGGCCGAAGCCGGTGATGTCCGTAGCGGCGTGCACCTCGAATTTAGCTAAAATTTCAGCGGCAGTACGGTTCAGTGCAGTGACGCTTTCAATACAGGAATTGAAAGCAGTGGCATCATTGAGTTTTCCCTTCAGCTCGGCATTGAACAGTACGCCGCTGCCGATTGGCTTGGTCAAAATCAGTGCGTCCCCGTGTCTTGCGCCCACGTTCCGCCATATCTTTTGCGGATGCACGACCCCGGTAACAGATAATCCGAACTTTGGTTCAGAGTCTTCGACTGTATGACCTCCTGCCAGGACGGCTCCGGATTCGGTAATCTTATCGAGTGCGCCTTCAATAATTTTGTGGAGTTCCTCGGGCGGTAATTGTCCGTCCGGGAAATTGACTAAGTTCAAACAAGTGATTGGGCGTCCTCCCATCGCATAAACGTCACTGATTGAATTCGCTGCAGCGATCTGACCATAAATGAAAGGATCATTGACGGGAGGGGTGATGTAATCCGCGGTGGTGACGATGGCGATCTCCTCGGTAAGCTTATAAACACCGGCATCATCGCTGGTGTCAAAACCAACGAGCAGATTAGGATCTTCATTTTTTGGAAGACTGTCTAATAATTTTCCGAGCCCGACCGGGTCGATCTTGGCAGCTCAGCCGCAGGTCTTTGAAAGGCTTTGCAGAGTGTTCTTTTTATTGAATAACGCCATCTCTAAGGGTTTAACCTATATTTATTGATTCCCCAAAAATTGGAAAATTAGCTTATCAACAATGTACCTAATTTTTGGATTTGTCATTGGATCATTCAGATTTTAAATTAGATAAACACGCAAACCTTTGAATTTATTATTAAAGATAAGCTTTATCATCTCACTGATTTGTAATGCACTTGGAACAGAGAAGAAAATTATTCCTGATTTTCGAAAGACCAGTGCGGACCTTGAGTTGCCCCCTTTAGTGGAAGGAAAGTTTGGTCCAGGGATTCGGACAAAGGCCCGGAACCCGGAGGACGTTGAAGGTGTTTATCATGTTCTTTATCTGCCTTCAGATTGGAAGTCCGGAAAGAAATATCCAGTCATCGTTGAGTATGCCGGGAACGGTCCTTACCGTGACAAGAAAGGCGATGAGAGTAGCGGTCGGGTAGAGGGTAGTAAGCTCGGTTATGGCTTCAGTGGTGGCAAAGGTTATATCTGGATTTGTCTTCCATATCTTAATTCTTCTGGGACTGAAAATGTTCGTAGATGGTGGGGAGATGCCCCCGAATATGATCCTATCCCGACTGTTGAATATTGTAAGTTAACGGTCCGAAGGATTTGTGAAAAATTTGGTGGGGATCAAAAAAAGATCGTACTGTGTGGTTTTTCTAGGGGCGCCATTGCCTGCAATTTCATTGGCTTGTATGATGATGAAATTGCTAAGTTATGGGCCGGTTTCATTCCCTTCAGTCATTATGACGGTGTTCGTAAATGGGCATATCCAGGTTCAGATAAAAAATCGGCCATCAGCAGGATTGCCCGCTTAGATGGAAGACCTCAACTCATCCTTAGCGAATCTCCAGCTAATAATCAGTTCACCCGAAAATATATAAAAAGCTTGAAGGGTATTGATAAAGATAAGTTTACTTTTATGGATAGTGGTTTTCGAAATCATAATGATGAATGGGTACTAAGACCCAGCGAGGCGCGATCATTTACGCGTCAGTGGTTGAAGCGCATTGCTCCGATTTCAGATTAGCAACTAAACTAGACTATTTTTTGCTTCTTATGTAAGATCCGGTCGACTGGTGTGGTGTCATTGGCCAATTATCGGAACGGAAAGGATAGGCAGGGATTTCTCTGGCATTCATGAGTCCGCCGATGGGCAGGTTTGAGAAGGCATACCGAACGGCCACAGGTTCTTTTACCTCATCGCACCATATTTCAATTTGGGGCTTCTTATCTTTTTTGGACTGAGTGATTCTAGCCTTTGCATGATGGAAGGTCTTATCTTTGCCGGCCAGGACAAAACCAACGTCAATGTCCTGATCGAGTCGAAGGCCACGTTCAGTGCCTTCCTCGAAAGTGACGAAGGCCTTACCAGATTCGAACTTGGCTTCCTTAAATAGAGGTCCTTTCCATTCCAATGGATCATTCGAACCGAACCTTTTAATCTTGTATACCTCGGACAGCGCCCATCTGGCGGACCTTTCGCCGACCGGCAATTTGCGGCCCGGGTGGATACTGCCATTGGAATTTGTATCATAAGTGGCAATGAGGCCCGTGTTTGCTGTATTGAGCCATGTGTCCATCTGAATTTCGCGGACCACATTACAATGGTGATTCATGTCATATTCCATGGACCTGCGGTTACTCCAACCGGCGATCTGGACTATTCCGAATGGTATTTCAGGATCATTGAAGGCTTTCCTCCAGTCTGAGATTACTGCGGGGAATGTCCGATAAAACGGTTTCCATGATGTGCCGAAAGAATTGTTTTCGCCCTGATAGAAAAGTATTCCTCTGATTGTGGTATTTGCGATTGGTAGGAGTGAACCATTGAACATTCCTGCTGGCTGCCTGCCATTGCCCGGATTTTTGTATTGGTTTGGGTTCGGTTTGCGAGGCTCTTTTTCTCCCTTAGCTTTTGCTTCGGCCCTTTTCTTTTCCCATTCGGCAATGTCTTGGGCCAGTCTTTTTTGTGCTCCGGCCTCTTTTCCACCGTCAATCCATGTCTGATATGTATCGTCGAATTTTTTTATATCCTCCGCCATTTCAGGGATCTGTTTGAGAGTATTTTTGTTGCACCAGTGCTGGGCCATGGTACCACCCCACGAATTTTCAATTATTCCTACCGGCACCTTTAATTGGCGATGCAAACGTCTAGCAAAATAGTAGGCCACGGCACTGCAATTCTGGACTTCTGGGGTAACGGCTCTTTGCCATTTACCGATCCAGTCCGTGGGCTTTCCAAGAGGAAAATCATCCTGTTCTCTCGGACTTGCCACGTTAGGAAGTTTAAGAAATCTTATCTCTGGAAAGTTTGCGGCGGATATTTCAATGTCAGCGTTTGTCGATCCACGCATGGTCCAGGCCATGTTACTCTGGCCGCCGCAGACCCAAACTTCACCGACCAGGATATCAGCTATTCTGAGTTCACTTTTCCCTGAATTAATTGTCATGGTTCTCGGTTCAGAGGAGGCCATGAGAGGGCCTATTTTCAGGGACCACTGCCCTTTAGAATTGGCTTTTGTAATTTTCTTTTCTTCCCCAAATTTCAGGGTAACGGGCTGACCGGGACCGGTATGTCCCCAAACATTGATAGGTTTTTCCCTTTGGAGAACAATCCCGTCACTGAAGGAATTGGCGAGGCTCAGATCCTTACCCAATGCTTTTAACGTGAGTGTAATGATAAAGAGTGAGAGGATAACGTATTTCGTCATGTTGCGATGAGGCCATGATAAGTAAAAAAGGTCAACTCTCGATCTTCATGAAATCAAAACCTCCAATGAGATTAATATGAGGACTTCCTGAACTTCCCTGAATCAGGATGGTGTGGTAGGATTCCATATAGCAATGAAAGCACTTATTTCAATGTTGATAGGTTTGTTGGTTGTGGGGTGTGGGAAGAAAAGTCCATCCGTTGCCAATAAAAGGACCAACACAATCCCTCAGCTTGAAAAAGAAGCGGGCAAGCCAAATTTGAGAAGCC
>JABSSR010000356.1 GCA_013213965.1 Verrucomicrobiales bacterium
AATTTTGTTCAAAAAAAATTGAACAAAATGATTAAGGGCCTATATTGCGGATCCTTTCTTTATGAGCTCAAGTCCACAAGCTTCGATTCATGATCCTGAGCGATTGTCTCAGGAATCAATGGATTCGAATTCAGATAAACTCAAACCAATTCAAAGAGAAGTGATAGCCCTTTTTGTCAATGGGGTACGGGTTTTGGGACTGCCTAAATCGGTTGGGGAAATTTACGGGCTTTTATTCATTTCTCCTGAACCCCTTGCTCTAGATGTTATTGTGAGCAGATTAGAAATTTCCAAGGGATCTGTGAGCCAGGGACTCCGTTTTCTTCGTAATCTGGGAGCGGTGAAACCTGTATATGTGAGCGGAGATCGGAGGGACCATTTCACGGCTGTTGCTGAACTCAAGAAGCTTGCTAATGGATTTATAAGAGGTGAACTGAACCCTAATCTTGAAAGTGCTACTATCAGACTGGATGAACTCAAGTCTATGGCAAGGAATGATGACTCTCCAAATTCTGATTTTTTCAAAGAGCGTATAAGACGTATAGGGAACTGGCGTCGCAGAGGCGGAATGCTATTGAAAATTGTGAATCGATTTCTTGGGAGGACAACATAGGTACGACTTATGAGCAAATTTGAAATAGGAGATAACCAGATTTTTTCAGAAGCTCGTTGGTACGTCTTGAGGACCCGACCTAAATCTGAACACATTGCGGCTAATGCGCTTGCCCAGCGTTCAGGGATCGAAGTTTATTGTCCCCGCTTAAAGTTTCGTAAGATGACTTCGAGAGGAAAGGTCACTTTTACTGAGGCTCTGTTCCAGGGATATATTTTTGCTCATTTTTCGGTCCAACAACATTTGCGGACCGTGAGTTATTCTAATGCTATTTTGAATGTTCTTAAATTTGGCAATCAGTGTGCATCTGTTTCCGATGTGGTGATTTCACAATTGCGTGAAACTATGGGAGGGGCAGATCTGAAGAACATTGAAATTACTCCTGAACTTGGCGAGGAGGCAGAGATTTGTCTTGGACCATTCAAGGGAATGCGGGGGACTGTCTCTGATCTATGTCATGCGGATAAGCGGGTATGGGTACTTTTAGATTTTCTTGGACGCGTGAATAACGTTCAAGTTCCAATAGCTGATGTGAAAGCAAAGCAGAATCCAGTCATTGCTTTAAATGTTCACTGATGCATATCCAGTAACAGGAAAGAATTGAATTTTTCCTTATATCAGAAAGTGAATCGGTTTCTTGCAGAAATGAGCATGAATGACCGGGGGCGGTAGCTTGCTCAACTAAATTATAGAAGATTTGAAATCTGTATTAGAGAATCAGAGTCTTGAGAAAAGAGTTAATGTGCTCGGTGTAGGTATTAGCCCTATCAACTTAGATAAGGCATCTGAAATTATGCACGCGGCTATCCGGTCCGAGTTACAAGGTTATGTGGGAGTGACGGGGGTTCATGGTGTCATTGAAGCTCAATCAGATCCTTCATTTAAACGAATATTGAATAATACTTTTTTAAACACTCCGGACGGTATGCCAATGGTTTGGTACGGAAAAATTCTTGGTTATGAGGGTATTTCCCGAGTTTATGGTCCGGATTTCATGCTGCGAATTTGTTCTGAGTCTGTTCAGAATGGGGTTCGTCATTTTTTCTATGGTGGTAGAGAAGGAGTTGCAAAAAAACTTAGGGATGAATTAATAAAAAAGTTTCCCGGATTGGAAGTGGTTGGAACTTATACTCCACCCTTCAGACTGTTAACTGAGGATGAGGAAATGAGTGTTCGTGATCTTATTAATTCTTCTGGCGCTCACTGTGTTTGGGTGGGTCTTAGCACGCCTAAGCAGGAGAAGTTTATGAGTAATATTTTAGGAAAGTTTGGCAAAGAAGGTGACGGTACCTTTGACGGAGCAAAGATATTCTTTGGTGTGGGCGCAGCCTTTGATTTTCATGCTGGACTAATTCCTCAGGCCCCTGCCTGGTTGCAGTCTTGTGGGATGGAATGGTTTTACCGACTCTGCAAAGAACCTAAGCGGCTTTGGAGGCGATACTTAAAGAACAATCCATTATTTATAATGAGGGCAATTTTGCAGCTATTTAAGTTGCGCAAGTATCCTTTGCAGATGTCCGAAGACCATTAATTCGGACTATTCTGTAACAAAATATGCAGGATTATTTCATCAAATGCTTGGCGAGATTTATTAGTTGTAATAATATTTAAATTATGAGGACCTTGAATATAATTTTTGTGATATTGCTTTTAATGTCTGCAATTGAGATTCGAGGCTATGCTCAAGAATCAGATCTTGACCGGCTCAAGAAAGGATTTAACAACAAGATTGAGGAAGTTCTTAATCCACTCATTAAGAGGCATCTCCAATCACTACTTAATTTAGAAAAAACTCTTGCCCAGCGCCAGAAGCTTGAAGATGCATTATTAGTTAGAGAAGAGAGGACGCGCCTATCTTCGGCCAAGGGAACAGAAGTTTTAGCTGGATCGCCTGACTCTCCGTCTCAGCTGAAGACGATCGCATCTAGATTCCAGAGAGAATCTTTGTCTTTAGTGAGGGGCTGGGAAAGTAAATACGAGAAAGCATTAATGAGTCTTGAAACGAGACTTACGAAATCAAATAAATTAAATCAGGCACTCCTAGTAAAAAAGGAACTCAAATCGTTCCGTGAAAAGATTGCCTCACGCGATGGGAATGGGAGAGAGGACACAAATAGTGAGAAGTCGGGTAAAGTTGATTATGCTCTCATCTCTGAGGGTGCGACCGCTAAGGCTCCACAATCTGCTGAATCTTTAATCGATGGTGATTTAAGTCATAGTGGAAGTGAAGGGTTTGCTTGGGGTTCTTATCCGTCGGAGTTCATTGTTACTTTTCCAAAGAATCGGAAGATAGGGGAAATAAATTTTCTTCTATATGACAAAGATCGATCAAGGAAGTATGCTTATCAGCTTTTTGTTTCACGCCGTGAAGGAGGTGATTGGGAGATGATATCTGACCATTCTGAGAAGCCCTCCAGCGGCTGGCAGAAGCATAATTTTGCTCCAGCCAGTTTAAAAAAAATAAAGATTCTTGGACTGTTTAACACAGCAAATAAAAACTTTCAGATCGTTGAGGTTGAGGCGCGTTAAAAGCACTCGTTAGAGGTACTGAGCCGATCGGTTGAGAAATCCTGTCACGTGGTTTTCTTTCCAAAATAAACATTTATGTCTCGCATTCAGAAGACAGCTTACCTTTCTGCATCACAGGTAATTACGACTTTGTCTACGCTTGCCGTTGCGGTGGCCCTTTCGCGTGTATTAGAGACAAAGGCGGAGTATGGAACTTATCAGCAAACTTTACTTGTATACACATTCATCGCCCCATTGCTAGCTCTAGGATTGCCTGCGGCGACTTTTTATTTTGTACCGCGGAATCAAGGCAAAGAGAGGAGCGTTTTGATTAATGGATTGGCTGCATTAATGTGTAGCGCTCTATTGTTTGCTTTGTTTTGTGTTACGCTGGGTCCTGTTTTTATACCCGGTTGGTTTGGTAATGAAGATCTTGGGGGGACTATTCCATGGCTGGCGCTTTACGGACCTG
>JABSSR010000357.1 GCA_013213965.1 Verrucomicrobiales bacterium
GAGTGCCGATGCCATGAATTTCTTCGGCGATCCAAAGACCGACAATGATGGAGACGGAGCCACCGCGATCATGGAATATGCTCTCGGACTTTCTGACTTTATTCCTTCATTTGATCAATTCCCCAAAGTCAAAATTATTAATATTGAAGGACAAAATTATTTGAACTTTACTTTCAGAAAAAATCCCGAAACAACGAGTATTTCCTATCACATTGAAACTTCAACAGACATGAAATCATGGGAAGATTCAAACAATGATGGAAGCGTTCATTTTGAAGGGGAATCACTAGATTCGGATGGCACACCAATTCACACTTTCCGATTAAAAACTCCTATCACTAATGAAAATTCAATGCGTTATTTACGCCTGAAGATAAATTACTAATCACCTATTCATTCAAACTAATGGCAATCGGCATTCTTAATCAATGGACAGAAGCAATCAATGAAGGGAGAACCGAAGATGTGGCCTCACTGTACTCAGAAAGTGCAGTTCTAGTCTCAACTTTCTCTCCCTCACTAATCAATTCTCACGATTCCATACGTAATTATTTCATTAATTTACATTCACGCCCCGGTGCCGGAGTCAGAATCGACGAGGAATCTATTAAAGAACAAACGATCGGAGATCGCACATCAATCCTTTCCGGCATGTACACTTTCTACTTCGAAGAGGATGGAGGGAAAATAGAATACGAAGCCAGGTTCACATTTGTTATTGATACTGACCTTGACCGACCAATTCTTCATCACCATTCTTCTCAGAGACCCTAAAATGGCAAGGCCCTTAAGAATGAGCGACTCTATTGACCGGTCCCTCCGGTATTTAGGGTCCAGTAATTCTGAGCATTCCCTACCCCCACGGCATTAGAGTTCGTTGAGAACAGAATCAACCTCTGGGAGTCATTATACCACCAGGACTTATAAGCAGCTTCGGGATCTGCACTCGACCTGAAAAGACATTCCCCAGTAGACTTACCATTAAATCCTGCACTCTTTGCCCGCTCAACATAAGTAGTACCATCGGCACTCCTATGAGAATAATAATTCTGGAAGTGCATATCACCAGAATGCACTTCCGAGGCTACCGTCAAAGTCTGATCAAGGCGCAAAGCCCCCAGACCAAGAGAAATGCGCCTCTTGTTAATCTGTTGGACTAACTTTTTATAAGCTGAAGTCCCCCAATTTAATTTATTATTATGAGCCTCAATTTCAACATTGGATAAGTAAATGGATTGCATCTCACCGAGTTCACCTGAAAGCGAATCCACAAGATCTTTCTCTCCTGCCAGGCTCTTGGCTTCATTTAGAAGATCGTTAATTTCTGATGCAGAAAAATCGTCCTCCCCCAATGACCATGCTATCTCATAATCTAACTCTGAGATAAGATCGACTAGTTCCTGGAACGATTCATCTTCACTGCCTTGTGGAACCTCCATGGCTTTGACCATGACCGCGTAAAGCCCTTCAGCTTTCTTGACAACTTCATCCATCTCCAAATACTTCGCTTTGTATTCGTCGGGCGAAGTTTCCCTCCACTTTGTCATTACTAATTTGAGCCCAGCTGTCTCGACACTCTTCCACTCCTGATATGCATTTTTGATGTCATCAGGAACTACCTGAGTTTTTTTAATAGCTGAAGACTTATCGTTAAGACTAATTAGATGCTTCTTCCTTATATTTCTTAATAAGCCTTCGTAAGTCTCCTTATAATTATCTCCCAATGATCGAAAAGCAGTATATACACTCTCACGCTTTTCCTGATCATTGGATGCAAGAAATTCTAATGATCGGACCCTTGCCTCATCGGTAAACTCAAAGACTTCTTCATCCGATAACGGAACTTTAAAAGGTACTACGCTTTCAGTAAGATCTGGATCTGCAATTTCATCTGGAGTTTGAATCTTCTTTTTAGTTACTTTTGTGGGAACCTTAACAATTTTTTTTTCAGCCTTTTGATCTACTGCCTCTCCATTATTATCTGAAATTGTAATTTTTTTACCTGATAAATGAAAATAGAAACCTGCGCCTGCTGCCAAAAGGACTACTACTATGAAAAGAAATCCCATTGGAGAACTCTTTTTTTTCTGAAATTGAGGTCTGACTGCAGAATAGGATTTTGCTGCAGGAACATTCAACGCAGGAACTTTCAACGCAGGAACACGAGAAGCACTAGCATTTTCCGTTGCCGATTCCTCTGAGTTTTCAATTTTGGATTGAACTTGAGGACTTTCTCCTCTTTCAAGGATCTCTATGTTACCGTTAGGATCCTCAGGTATAATGAATTTAGTACTACAATTCAAGCAGCGCCCCTTATGTCCCGCATGATCTTCAGAGACATCAATCGAGGTCGAGCAAATAGGACAATGGATCTGCATTTTCTAATATCTAATTAATAGAGTACGCAAACAATCATCCTAGCCTTTGGTGAATTCATTGTATCGGTTTGTTAACCTTGCCCGCGAACGGTTTGTTCCATCCACTCGTACTCGGGTCATAGTAAATCGTCACAGGCGCATCCTTGAACATGTATTTAGTTTCCGGTGGAGCGTCTCCAAGAAATTTCACTTCCTTAAGATTAATGCAACCACTAAAGGCAGAAGATCCGACGCTTGTAACGCTCGCAGGTATGGTCACCGCGGTGAGTCCTATGCACCCTTTGAATGAATCATTCCCTATAGCTGTAACTGTGCCTGGAATAGTAACACTAGTCATTTGTATATTACGGAAAAAAGCGTTGTTAGCAATTTCAGTAACCTTCGCTCCCTCAATCTCCTCTGGAATGATAACCTGCCCGGCACCCTTGCCCTTCGAAATGATCACCAAATCTGCCTGAACTTCATATTCAAAGTCAGTGAGATCTAGTTTGGTTTCTTCTCCAGAGTCCTGACCCGTATCAGACTCATCTCCACCACTGGAATTTACCACGGCTCGATCGCCACAACCCGTAATTAATAAGCTACATATGGAAGTTATTAGTAATGCTCTCATTGAAAGCAGTTTACCATCTAGAATCAGGCTAACAAATTAAAAATAAACTCTGGTTCTATTCACTCTGGTACCCTCTCCAGATCCAGATAAGAGTGTCAGCAAGCGTAAGCTCAAAGACTCTACGGTCACAGTGTTTGGAATTAAGTGAAAATAAGTATCTATAATCGTAATCCTTAGCCTTTAAAGCCGAAGCCGTTCGTTCATTTGCCATAACCCAATTATGGTATGTACTCTCTGGATCTTTATACCCGTTATCACTTTCCGAAACATGAGTAAAAATTCGCAGTGGTTTTTTCTCACTGTTCTCGATAAGTTTCTTTCCGGAATGGTATTCCCATGCACCTAAAGGATAGACACTTTCTTCTGGAGCATCATCATCCTGCTGATCCACGAAGGTTCCTGAATACGTGACCAGTCGACGAAAAAGATCAGGTCTGAACCATCCCATAGTCAGTGCAGCCGCACCTCCCGAACTGCATCCCATTACAGCTCTTCCCCAGGGGTTCTTTGTGAAAGCTAAGTTCGGGTAAGCTTTTCTGATTGCCTCATCAGAGAGCACGGCTGGCAAAACCTCATTCTCTATAAAAAGGGCGAGACTTTCTGACATGGTATCATATTCGAGCCCTCTCTGACTCCCCTTGCTGTCATCTCCACCGTTCTGAACAGAGATAGCGATGAATGGTGGCAATTTTCGTTCAGGGTTTTCAGATATGGTAAGATTATCCAACGCGTTTCTGACAAGGTCTAACCTACTCGGTCCGTCATGCATAACCATGATGGGAGCCTTGTCTCCGTCCTGATAAGAGTTGGGAATATAGACAAAAATTTTACGTTCCTTTCGTACTTTTTTATTCTTCAAGTCAAGGGTCTTATCATCACCAGAAAATATCTTGCTCTCTTTTAAAAGCATTGAAAACTGAAAATTCATACCCTTCGGATTACCTTGATTTTTAAGGTCAGGATCCAATTTATAATCAGGACCTATCTTGAAGTTACCGTTACCCTTCTTACTTGAAACTTGTATTTTCTTATCACCGATCGTGATTCCGATAGAAGCAAAGAAAAACCAACTCAATAAGAAAGAAAATATTTTCATAAAATTATCCCTATTAGCATCATCACAGAAGAAATGAATTCAGCTAAAAATTTATAGCTTCTTAAGGAGCAAGTCTTTGAATTCCACGATCATCCCTTTGTCGTGTAACTGCAAACCAATGAATCCGCTCTCCAAACGGCCTTCGCTTATATCGTCGGTAAATTCAGAAGACAACTTATCATTAATCCATAATTGAAAAAAGTTTCCCTTAGCTACGATGCGGCAATCATTCCAGTCACGCTTTCTTATTTCCGTAATGTTTATAGCATCCTTTATTGGGCTGTGCTTACCGTTCCCTTTAGAATCAATAACTAAGCTCGTCCCACGTTGACATGGAAATTCCTTCCTCGTACCGGATCCAAAATGAAAGTCCCAAGCCCCCAGAACACCCGGACCTATTCCAACATGACCAAGATCAGCATGATAGCCTTCGAATGGGCGTTTCCCTGTCTTGTCAATTCTTGTGCGCACTTCGACCCCGGTATTTCCCTTGGTAACCATTTTATAGCAGAACTTAAGTTCAAAGTTCTTGAGATTCTCATCCCCTGAATAAACCAAATAAACTAATCGGTTTTCTTTTCCTTCACCACGGATGACCCCGTCCTTAACTGACCATGGCTCGTAACTGGTCTCTGGTGCCTTCCTCCAACCTTTGAGAGTCTTGCCATCAAAAATAGAAATAAATTCCTTCCCTTCATCAGCGTTCAATAAAGAACAAGAGCAAAAGAAGAGAATCAAAAGAGGCAATTGAATACTGACTATTAAATTATTCTTCATAAAGCAAATCATGACAACTCTTACTAACTTGAGTCAAGACCCCGATGTGCGAGTTAAATCATTTATTTAATCGAAGAAACCGAAACTGAACCCATTAATAGAAATAACTACTTAGCCTAATCCATTCTAACTCCTAAACGAAGATAAATGGAGCGGTTTGAATCCATGGATTCGATGAGCCTGACACTTTTCACAGGTCCGTGCCAATTCCACTGAACTAAACCTGCTGCATTCTTCCATGTCAAAAGATCCTCAGAGATCTCTGCAAAAATATTAACTCCAATTGCTGCCGGATCTGGAACAAGACTCAAAGCAAAATGCATTTCTCCCTCTTCATGTTCAAGCATCAATGTTGAAGGATTCACCAAGGAACGAGAGTTGTTTGGTTCTGTCCCATTAAAAAACTCCATCAAATTACTAACCCCATCTTTGTCATTGTCGTCTAATGGATCGGGAAAAGAATCAAAATGATTCGCGGCCCATTGAGCATATTCTTCTTGGTTCTTTTCCGGTTGAAAACGCCATCCGTATCCAGGCAAAATAGATCCTATAAAATCTTCGGAATCCGCTCTAACAAATTGTAACGGATCAATAATCAATTCATCCCATTCATTATTTATGCCTTGTGGCAACTGGCCCAAGGATCCATCACCTACCGTTCCAGCCAGCTCGGCAATGTCCAGAATTTCGACCCCGTAGGTTCCGGTCGCAATCCAAGCCTTCCGTTCTTTCTTAGAAATGTTAACGACGTTCTCACCAGAAAGAAAAGATCCAACGGATAACTCAAAGAAGTTAGTCCGCGGCGTTTCCGGAAGATCCGAAAGCGCAACCACCTCAACGGCTCCATAATCAAACGCAAATAGTAAGTCATCTTCAATTACTATATTATTCAAATACACCTTAGTAGAAATATCAGGTAATTCCTCGATACTGCTCTCAGCTTCCATCCAACCCAGAACCCGCAAACCATTCTCACCTTCCTCTGACTCGGATCCGTCCCACCACCAACGATTCCCATTGTTCATATTTAATAATATAAAACGACCATGCCCTGAAACTGTTGAGTAATAGGATCCTTTAATTTCAATAGAATCGACCAAAAATGCATTAACCCCGTCATAAATTGAAGCTTCAAGCATCAGGTCTGGTGACCATTTGACCAAGCCTGTCTTGTCGGGCTCAGTTTTTTGACGTGTTGTAAATAATATCGTTCCTCTCGACTTCGTCGTATAAACATGCTCAAGCAAGCCAGGAACATCAACTTCCTTAAGAAGAACCGGTTTCGTGGGATTTGAAAAATCGATCCTCCTCATTAAATGACGCCCATCGTGTCTCTTCCCGCTCCAGCTACTGACATAACAGCCAAAACTTGCAACCTGATCGGACAAGAAAATCGGACCGGTTTCAACCCAGCTGTCCGGATAATCATCATGATTGACCATTCGTGTGGCAGAGAAAAAACTTGGCATAGAATCGTCACCAGAACCTGTAACAATGAGCCAACCATCATTCCCTTGCCGGGGCCAAAAACCAATATCATCAACCATTACGTCCTCGGCTATTCCGATACAACGCATACACGAATAATATCCCGTGTTCGATTGATCAGGGGCCCAAAGAATTTTATCTTCCGACAATGCATTCGCACGCATTGACCCGAGATAAATCAAGGAATCAGATGCTTCCATCCTGTCCGTTCCTATCAGTACCGGAACCTTGGGATTAGAAACATCAATGGAATGAGTATAAAAGAATGTAGC
>JABSSR010000358.1 GCA_013213965.1 Verrucomicrobiales bacterium
GATGTTACGTTGGTATATCAACGGAACCAGGGGTCATGTCAAATGCAGCTGAACGGTTACTTGGCGTAGAACTGGCATTAATCAAGGATCTGGCTGAAGAAATTATCCAAAGCATTATCTCTCATGTGGTGATGGATCGAACCGAAACAATAAGCAGTAATTCTGCAAAGATTGAAGCCATTGATGCTATTGAGGCTCGGGCCGCAATAGAGTTGACAAAAGTGGGATTAAAGATCATATCGATGGAACTGAGGATGAGGCTAATCGAATCATGATTTTTCAGGAAAGTGCTTTTGATGGAGACGTTCCCAGTAACTTGACCAATACTTATCGTAGTAATCCAGCGCCGCTTCCCGGATGTGGGGCAAATCAGTAACTTTGGGTGCATTGGCAGGATCAAAGTCTTTTAGGTGTCCCTTCCCTGCCCTTTTTCTCGGTGAAATAAACCGCCACGGGTCATTACCAAGAACCTCTTCACATACTTTTGCTAAACCAGGATCATATCCTTTGATCCCTACTCTGGTATGAATGTGGTTATGATCATGATCCATGGTCCTATTGGTATTATACCAGCACTGGACACCCTCTGCCCAGTACTCAGCATGGTTTCTTGAAGCGTAACATTGCTTGGACCCACCAAAAACGATGAGCACATCATCCTTGGAGGTGACTTTGATTTTGGCATTGGTGGGCTTGCCGTTAACCAAAATGTCTCCCTCATCGAGGCATTTCACCAGCAAATCACGCGGTTGATCAGGAAACGACTGAATCAAAGAATCGAGTAAACTGACCGGTTCATTGCCTTTGACTCGCCTGAACCGTTGCGCGGCTTTGCCATCGTTCCAGATACTGCGGGCCTTTGCTTTTGCAAAGGCCTCATGAACTTTTTTCTGTAGATCAGCGTCGAAGCCAGCGCCCTGGATGACATGGCCAAATTCATGAATGAGGATACTCTCATTCTGCATTCCTCCTTCATATTCCAGCACATCCTCTTCAGCAAAGAGGACAACGGGCCTACTGTCTATGTGACGAAGAAAGCCCCGCTGACGCCAATTATAAAAATCGAGTTCCTTGCCCGTTTTGTTGGTAACAAATTGAGGAATTTCCGAAGTGAGTTCGTCTTTGCCGACCAGAATGCATAATACGTTTCTTTTGCGGATCCTTTCAGCAACATCATCATTGATGCTACCCATAATATGGTTGAATAGGTATCCGGTCTCCAAAATGGCTACATCTGAAACCTTAACAGATGTCGCTATTAATATGTTTTGAACAAGTAACGATTTTTTGAAGAACTTGGAATCCAAGTTGTAACTTTTTTGTTGTTCAGGATTCAGAGGGTTGATTTGATTTAGTGCAGCCCCACGGACTGAACAGATCAAAAGAGAAAATGTAACGACAAATAGAGCACGCATGATGAATTAGTGATTCGTGTTTATCGAAATTTTAATTAGGAGCCAAGCGGTAATTTCAGGACAGCTAAGTTTTGGAGCCAACGCAATCATATATTATTAGATGAAGAGATTGGGTTAGAAGAATAACGCGATCGTTATTATTGATGTTTTTGAACTTGGAAGAAATAATAATTATGGATCAATTATCGATAAACATGCATGAATTACCGATGAATAATGAGGAGAATAATAGAATATGGGTAAAATGGCTTATATTATCGATAAAAATGGATCAATTATTGATCTATAAAAACCCATCAATTATTGATAAATATGCAGGAATTATGGATCAAGATGCATTTTTATCCATATAAGAA
>JABSSR010000359.1 GCA_013213965.1 Verrucomicrobiales bacterium
ACACTACCGGCTTCCCGTCAATTTTAAGATAATGCGGATGATCAAAATATTGCTCATTAAAGTAATCAAAATCCGGTACTAAATTTTTATAGTTAGGGCTCTTCATCGAACCTAAACGTCCCGTTGATTCATAGAGGACGGCGTATTTCAGCTTAGCAGCATCAGAATGCTTTAGGATGTGGTCCTTAAATGTTTCATCCTGTCGATTCTTTCCCCACCAGCTCACTGACCAAAAATCAATTCCGGCATACTTGGACTGTTCAATATGATTTTCGATGACTTTCGGATCGCGGCTATCATAAACACCCAGTTTTGGAAGTTGCGTCGGCTTTAACCTTCCGCGCAGAGCTCTTTTCATCCACCCAATATCATCTTCATTTTTTGAGGCGTCATACCAAGGATAGTAATAAGCACCCAGCATGTTCGATTTACTAGTCTGGGCCTCGCAAAGGAATGGCATGAAAGCAACCCCCAGAACGATTACTATTGTTGTTATTAGTATGTGTTTCATTTCATCTGGAACTTCGACCTGATCTCAGACAGCAAGAAATTACAAACTTAACCTCATGCCATCATAGGCGATACGAACACTCTCAGGAAGTTTCGACTCATCTCTTTCGTGCATGATCTCATGTGAAATATGAGTTAGCCAGGTCTGCTTTGCGTTCAATTCCTGAGATAACTTCACTGCTTCAGCAACAGTAATATGAGTTGGATGAGAAGTATGTCTGAGACCGTCAATTATAAGACAATCAACATTTTTGAGATTACTCATCCCCTCATCATAAATTCTCTTACAGTCGGGAACGTAACCAAGAAGAGGGGCATTGTCTTGATAAAATACATAACCAATGCACTCCACTTTGCCATGCTCAACAGGAACAGGCCTCACTTCTAATCCTAACAAATCAAAGGGGCCCTCAACCAGAACCGGTTCGGGTTTGAAATAACCCGGGTAACGATTCTCACCATTAAAAATATAAAAGAAATTTCTGGTGAGCGCCTCAATACAACTAGGCTGAGCATAAATGGGAAGGATATCATCAGCGCGTGGAGTGAACCGCCTCAGGTCATCAAGACCCATGATATGATCAGCATGGGGATGGGTAATAAGAACAGCATCTAGGCTCTCTATGCCCTCCTTTAGGCATTGCTGCCTCAGATCCGGTCCACAATCAACTAGCACACTTCCTTCGGTACTTTTGATCAGAATGGACGATCTGAGCCGTTTATCTTTAAGATCTGAGGATTCACAAACCTCGCAATGACAACCTATGCTGGGGACACCGACCGAGGTTCCAGTTCCTAAAAAAGTTATCTCCAATTCATGCATAAAATGCTTCTGATTAAAGATTCAGCCAATTTTGTAAGTACATAAAGGGCTAAAATACTGTTTTCTTTAATATTAAGTTATATTGTTCACTTGAACACTTGTCTATTTGTACATATATTGTGGGGAATAATTTATAGAGCATGCTTACCTTACTTAAAATCAAGAATTTGGCCCTGATCGAAGAGGTCGTCTGGGAAATGGGACCGGGACTGATCGGTATCACGGGAGAAACGGGATCGGGAAAATCCATGATCATTGGAGCACTGAAGCTTATCGTGGGCCAGAGAGCTGATACCGAGCTGGTAAGGACCGGGGAGAATACCTGCACTGTGGAGGCCATATTTGATCTAAAAGATTGCCGTGAAATCAACTCGATACTGGACGAGGCCGGCCTCGAACCCTGTTCCGAAAATCAATTAGTCATAAGAAGAGTCATTGATAGAAAGGCCACAAATAAACAATTTATCAATTGCTCGCCCGTGACTCTGATCACACTGAAGAAGGTAGGTAAACTACTCGTTGATCTTCACGGACCTCATGACCATCACTCGTTATTTTCAAGTGAAAAACAACTTTCATTACTCGATGCTTATGCAGGTTTAACCGGAATTACAAACCAGCATTCTTTGGCCTATAAAAAATTCAAAGCACTTCAAAGTGAATATAATGAACTCATTAGTTCCGAACGAAGTAACGAACAAGCTATTGACCTTTTAAAGCACCAGATCAATGAGATCGATGAAGCAGATATTAAGAAAGACGAAGAAGAGGAATTGTATAAAAAGTATCAGGTAAGCAGAAATTCCAAGAACTTACTGGAGTCCTCAAGCAGAATTATCAGTGAGCTTCATGATGAAGAGCATTCAGTAATTGATCAACTAATGCAACTCATGCGTTCATTCAAAGAATTAGAAAAGTTTGATCCATCAGCTACCGGATACACTGAAAAGTTTGAGAATGCACTTGTTGAAATTCAGGAATTACAAAATCAATTGGAAACCTATGCAGGTAGTATCGAAATGGAACCTTCAAAGATTGAGGAAATCGAATGCCGGGTAGATCTCATTGAAACGCTAAAGAGAAAATACGGTAATAGCCTTGGTGATGTCCTAGCTTTCAGAGAATCAGCTCATGAAAAATTAAATAAAACCGAAAATAGGCATGAAGAGTTAAAGCGACTGGAAATAGAGATCGAGGAAGCGCAGTCAGAAATGCTCAAAATATCAGAAAAAATAACCAAAAAACGTATCACTGCTTCACCAAAACTCGCCAACTTAGTCACACAAGAACTGAAAGACTTAGGATTTAAGAAATCAATATTCGA
>JABSSR010000036.1 GCA_013213965.1 Verrucomicrobiales bacterium
TAGGTTTTCGAAGTGAAATTCTAATCAATTTTGATTGCGCATCCTCTGCGGATATTTCTTTTGAGGTTTTGGACGAAAATAATCAACCGACAATTGCGGCCTTTGAAATTAGAGACATGCTTGGAAGAGTTTATCCTGATCAGGCAAAACGCGTTGCTCCTGATATGCACTTTCATCCTCAGATTTATCGAGGCTCTGGAGAAACTATAAGATTGCCTGAGGGAGAGTACAGGATCGGATACTCCAGAGGCCCTGAATATTTAGCTGGAGAGAAGAAATTTATTTATAATGGAAAAGGAGGTGAACTGATTTTCAAACTTCAGAGATGGATTGATCCTAGCAAGCATGGATGGTGGTCAGGCGATCATCATATTCATGCTGCTGGATGTGCTCATTATACAAAACCAACTGAAGGAGTTCACGCTAATGATATGATAAGGCATTGCATTGGAGAGGACCTTAAGGTTGGAGCCAATTTAACTTGGGGTCCCTGCTTTGATTATCAAAAACAATTTTTTACAGGCAAGGATGATAAGGTTTCTAAGTATCCGTACTTGCTGAGGTACGATGTTGAAGTTTCTGGGTTCGGTTCTCATCAGTCAGGGCATTTGTGCTTGCTGATGCTTAAAGAGCAAATGTATCCTGGTGGAGAGTCTAAGCATCATTGGCCAACACTAGGTCTTAATACGTTGCGTTGGGCTAAGGCTCAAGGAGCATTAGTGGGGCCGGCACATTCGGGGTGGGGTTTGCGTTGCGAGAGCGAAGAGTTGCCGAATTATGAAATCCCACCATTTGATTCAATCGGTGCCAATGAATACATTGTTGACGTTACTCATAACGTTCCAGGGCCTGATGGAAGTTTAGTTCCGGCAGTTGATTTTCTTTCAACCGTAGATACTCCAATTGTTTGGGAACTTAATATTTGGTATCATACACTGAATGTTGGTTATAGGACCAGGATCAGTGGGGAGACAGATTTTCCATGTATATACGGGGAACGAGTTGGTCTTGGTAGGAGTTATGTGAAGATGGAGGGGAAACTTAATTATGAGAGTTGGTGTGAGGGGATAAGGAGTGGAAGAAATTATACTGGCGATGGTAGGAGCCATTTGATGGACTTCGCTGTTTCTGGTGTTGAAGTTGGTACGAAAGGAAGTGAGATTTCACTTGAACGTGGTGGGCCTGTAAAGGCCAGTGTTAAGGCGGCGGCGTTCCTTTCAAAGAAAGCTGATAAAAGTTTTAATGGTTTATCTTATACGGCAAAACCATATTGGCATATTGAGAGGGCTAGAATTGGAGAAGACAGGAAAGTTAAGGTCGAGCTCTTGGTCAATGGTTACCCTGTGAAGGAAGTTGAAGTGGTAGCAGATGGAAAAATTAACAACATAGATTTTAATGTTAATATCGATCGGAGTTCATGGCTTGCTGTGAGGGTTCTAGGCTCGTCTCATTCTAATCCTGTTTGGGTTATCGTTAATGATAAACCTGTGAGAGCGTCTAAGCGGAGTGCTGTTTGGTGCCTTGAATCAGTAGATAAATGCTGGGCTCAGAAAGAGAGATTCATATCAAAAAATGAGTTAGATGATGCAAAGTTGGCCTATAAGCATGCTAGAACTGAATACAAAAAGCGAATAGAGGAATGCGTTTTTGAATAAAAGAATCACGATTTAACAATATCGTGATTTGTTTAGAGTCAATTGATCGTATTAAGTAGAGTTGAAAATGCGTAAGACAAAGATCATATCAACTCTCGGTCCGGCAAGTGATTCAGATGAAGTAATTGAGCAACTCATTCGCTCAGGGACTGATGCCTTTAGGTTGAATATGAGTCATGCACAGCATGATTGGGTTCGAGACATTGTCCCGCGGATTCGATCTTTAGCGGAAAAGACTGGAAAATTTGTTGCTGTTCTCATGGACTTGCAAGGTCCGTCAATCAGGACTGGGAACTTACCAAATCCCCTAAAACTCAAGGAAGGGGATCTATGTGAGTTGTGCCTGGGTGAGGCTGAACCTTGCATGGAAAATAGCACTTCCGTCAACTATCCAGGTCTTGCGGAGGATTTATCAATCGATGACATTGTCCTTGTCGATAATGGTGTAATTCAGTTGAAAGTTATGCAGCTATCGGATGATCGTATTTCATGTATTGCTTTAACGGATGGGGTCTTGGGATCGCGTCGGCATATTAATCTTCCCGGTATCAATGTCAGATTACCAGCATTAACAGAAAAGGACATGGCTGATGCAATTCTAGGAGCTGAAATGAGCATTGATTTCGTGGGCCTGAGCTTTGCCAGAGAAGCTTCACATATAGAAGAGCTTAGAATTGCCGTTGAGCAGGCTGATTCTTGCGCTCAAATTGTTGCTAAGATTGAAGATCAGCAAGCAATGAGGCATCTTGATGAGATTATTCTAGCTTCTGATGCAGTCATGGTAGCTCGAGGTGATCTGGGTATTGAAGTTAATATAGAGGAGCTGCCTTTGGTTCAAAGAAGGATTGTAAGTAAGTGCATAAAATTAGGGCGCAGAGTTATCGTTGCGACTCACATGCTTGAATCAATGCTGGAGAGTCCATTACCGACACGTGCAGAAGTGACTGATGTTGCAAATGCTGTCTACGAACAGGCTGATGCCGTGATGCTAAGTGGTGAGACCAGCGTTGGTCAGTATCCTGTTAAAAGTGTTGAGCTATTAGATAGAATTGCGACACGAAATGAATTGGCTGGTGCTAATTTTGCGGAAGCTGCTGCATTAAAAACTCACAAACAAAAAACTGTAAAGGCGGCTGTTGTTTTGGCTAATTCTATTCCAGGCTGTAAGATTGCGGTTTTCACTAAGCGAGGGGTGATGGCTAATTATGTTTCAAATATAAGACCTGAAGAAGCACACATCTATGCTTTCTCGGAAGATGTTCAGGTACTTAGGCACATGTGTCTGAGCCGAGCGGTTACTGGTGTCCTGGCTAAGTTCAGTGATGATCCAGAAGAGACCGTTACTAGAGGAGTTGATGAACTTAAAAGGCGCGGTTTTGCTGAGGATGGGGATTCAGTAATAGTTCTAAGCGATGTTTTGGGTGGGGAATTTGTGCAGGATTCAATTCATTTGCGTGAAATAGAATAAATGCAGATTAATTGTTAGATTTGTGCTAAATTTTATTTTAGTCACATTATAAAATGAAAGAATCTAAACAATTTATAAGTATATTCCTAGCACTCGTCGCTCTCACGATCCCGTCGTTTGGAGAAGAGAAATCCAATAAGAAATCCGAGAAGAAATCCAATAAGATAACCAATTCGCTTAAGGGTAAGTTGATTGAGTTGAAGGGTGACAAGGTCACAGAAGGCAAAATATCTTCATCCATGGACTACTATGTTCTTTATCATTCAGCTTCCTGGTGAGGCGGCTGTAAATCAGTTACGAAACAGTTAGTTTCGATTAATAAGAAAAATCTCAAGCTTGGTGATAAGAAGAAGTTTCAAATCGTTTTGGTCGATTATGACCGGAGCGAAAAGGGACTCGAAGGTTACCTGAAGAGTAGTAAAATGAGTTGGCCCGCAATCAAGCTAGATCAGAAAAAATCAGTCAGTGAATTAACTTCACTAGGTGAGACAGGATTTATACCAAACATTGTTCTACTTAAGCCGGATGGTACAATGGTATCAAATAAAAGAGACGTAGTTCTTAAGAAGTTATCAGAGTTGTCAGGTTCTTAGAGAACTGGGCTGAATTGAAGTTCCCGTGACTTCAGTTCATTAAATTAAAATTCCTGTGTTTTGTTAACTTAAAGTTGAGCTTGAAACATGTAACATACTACTGACTTAATCTTTAATATTATGAGTGCAGTTAACAAAATTATCCTTTTTTCTTTTTTTTGCTTGTTAGGCATTCATTCGGTAGAGCTTTTCGCTGACATCGTTGCTCGTGAGGACGGATTTGATTTACTTGAAGATGGTTACATTGAAGTTGATTCAGAGTTCGGGGTCTTAAGTAACGATTTGTTTGAAGGAACTAATCTAATTGCTGAACTTAAAAGTTCTCCTGAAAATGGATCATTAATTTTTGAATCTGACGGGTCTTTTAAATACACTCCTGATCCAGACTTCAGTGGAGAGGATTCCTTTAGTTATGCATTTCAAAGTCTGCCAGACGTCATTGAGTTTGAGGTGAGTAAGTCACGTTCAAGTGTTGATTTCGCAGCGACTCTAACGGCCCTTGGTATTAGCCAGACCCGTTCAGACAGTTCAGGGTTAGAGGGTAATTTACAAGTGACATTATCACCTACAGAAAGCCCCTTCGAGAAGATACATATTGAAGGAGGCACCCTAGTTTTAACTGATGATGTTGAACTTAATTATAGATTTCTTTTTGTTGTTACAGCTAATGTGTCTGCTGACGGCGGCGACTTAATCCTTAACATGACTAAGCCGGGCCCGGAGACAACGGTTTCTGAGTCAGGTGAATTTAACCAGGTGGACAACGAATTCCAAATTGTTGGAACTGCGGATATTAGTGCATCGCTTGATCTGGGCGTGCCTGACGGTCCTCAATCATTTGATGCTATCCTCGAAGACATTGACCTTACGGGGCGCATTACTGAAAGTGGTCAGGTTCTTACGCTAAATGTACCTGTTGTTTTCCAAGGTACATTTGATGTTAGCGGCAACATAATTGATCTTGATATTGAAGGTGTCATAGTGGCAACTGCACCTAAGCCTTCGTCCGAGCAAAGCAATGTTGCGGAAGTTATTCTTGAGATCGATCCTACTAATGATGCTCCTGACCTTATTCCTGACGATTTTGTAGTGAAGGGAGGCTTGCTTGAAGGGAATGTCCTAAAGAATGACTCTGATGTTGATGGAGATCTACTTTCTGCTCAGCTGCAAAATGGACCGAGCAAAGGAACTTTATCGATAAGTTCTGATGGTACTTTTCAATACGAACAGAATGCTGGGTCTGAAGGGTACGATGAGTTTGTTTATTCTGTTTCTAATGGAGGAGGGAATGTTTCTCGTGAACTTGTTACGTACGAGAGTGAATGGAGATATTTAGATGATGGGACTGATCAAGGAAGTTCTTGGTCTGGAGTGGACTTTGATGATTCGAGTTGGAGTATTGGTGATGGTCAGTTGGGTTATGGTGAAGGAGATGAGAATACGGTAATCAGTTATGGCGCCAACTCTAACAATAAACATGTTACAACTTATTTTAGGAGGGAGTTTTATTTGAAAGATCCTGATTCAGTTAATTCAATGGTAATTGGTCTTGTGCGTAATGATGCATGCGCTGTCTTTCTTAATGGCAATGAAGTGTTCCGTGACGGAAATCTAAATGACGATGCTTCATACAGCACCCTTTCATTTACGGATCTTTTAGAGGAAGATTATCAAATCTATGTCGCTGTGCCGATTTCTTTTATAAGGGATGGAGTTAATGTGATTTCTACAGAGGTTCATAAGAGCTCAAGATTCAGTGCCAACTTTAGTTTTGACCTAAATGTGACCGCTATAATTCCTCCTTTCACTAGGATTGTTTCTAGTGGTGAATCATGGAGTTATTTAGACGATGGAACTGACCCAGGAAATGACTGGGGATCTTTAAATTATGATGATTTGTCATGGAAAATTGCTCAATCGCCACTCGGTTATGGTGAGGACGCAGTAGTAGGTGATGTTGGATTTGGTGACAGCCCAGATAATAAGCACGCTACCACTTATTTCCGTAAAACTTTTAAATTCATGGGTGCTTCGGAGGTCGTTTCTTCTAAGATAAGAATACGTAAAGATGACGGTGTCGCTGTTTATCTTAATGGCACAGAAATTGTTAGAGACAATCTCAGTACAAATGCTGATGCGTCTACATTTGCTGATTCGGCAATTGATGGAGACGATGAATCGCAAGTGAAAGAGTACATGGTTGACTCGAGTCTTCTTCTGGATGGGGAAAATGTTCTCTCAGTTGAGGTTCATCAGGCCAATGCGACTAGCAATGATCTTTTCTTTGATGCTGAGTTTTTTGTTAGTATTGCGAAGATAAGGGAATTCGTAACTCTTGATCTTGCTGATCCAGTAGTAGGAAAAGACACAGACGGTGACGGATGGTTTGATGAAACGGAAGTATTTTTTGGAAGCTCACCAACTGAACCTAATAGTGTTCCTGTATTCCAGTTAAAGTCTAATGTGTTAGAGAATGGTCAGGTCCAATACATGTTCCCAGCGGAACAGGGTTCGGGATATGTCATTCAGACCTCATCTGATCTTCAAACATGGATGACTCTGAAAAAGTTGATCGTTGGCAGCGGAAATATTGCAACGGAAAGATTTTCCGTCTCTGGCAAACGCCACTTCTACAGGATAAGGAAGCAGTAAGTTTCGTCTATGAGGCTAACTTAGTTCTTACAGTTTCGAGTAATTTCTTTGTAGCTTTGACTCCGTCGAATTCACTAATTTTGCCGCCTTCGTACTCGACGCCAACATAGCCATGGTAACCGGCATCAAGAACGATCTTCATCATTTTATGGTAATCTGTATGAATTTCATTTCCTTTTTCATCAAAATCGTGAGACTTCGCACTGACAGCTTTAGCAAAAGGCATGAGCTCTTTGACTCCCTTATAACGATCGTAGGACTTGCCTCCGCCGATTCTGAAATTGCCGAAATCAGGTAAGGTTCCGCAATTCTTTTTGTTCACGGCTTTCATCACGCCGGCAAGCCAGGCTCCGTTAGATGATAGGCCTCCATGATTTTCGACTATCACATTGAGTCCGTGAGTGGCTGCAAATTCGCTGAGGCTACCGAGGCCGTCTGCGGCGAGCTTTTGTTGTTCTTCGTATGATCCACCTGAAGCTGCATTGACTCGTATGGAGTGGCATCCAAGGTGCTTGGCTGCTTCTACCCAGCGCTTGTGATTATTGACCGCGCCGGTCCTTTTTGTTTTGTCTGGATCTCCTAGTTTTCCTTCACCGTCACACATGATGAGAAGGCTTTTCACTCCTTCGCTGTTACAGATTTTTTTGAGTTCATTTAAATACTTTTTGTCATTTGCCTTGTCCTTAAAGAATTGATTAACATATTCGACGGCATTGATGCCAAATTCTTTTTTTGAGACTACAGGAAAATCAAGGTTGGTCATCTTTTTCCCAAAAAGGGCCTTATGCAATGACCACTCAGCGATGGATATGTCGTAGAGTTTCTTTTTTTTGTGGTGATCAGCAATTAGGGGCAGGGGCGATGCAGCGAGAGCAGCAGCAGTTGCCTTGATGAATTTGCGTCTTGATGAAGTTTGTTTTGGAGTCATTTGATGATTATTTGAGCTGAGTGAAACTTTCAGTTATTATAATTTATGAATGAATAACTATTATTATGGTTTCTTGCAATAGAACAATAGTGTTTTTGCAGGGATAACGGTTTGACCTCTTCGGAAGATTCGGCTAATTGCTTTTATCATGACATCAATTACTAAACTTTCTATTTTAATGGGATCATTGTTAACCGTATTGGGTTTGATTCTTTATTTTTCCACTGGGAAGGAAAGCGTTACTGCTCTGATACCATCCTTCATAGGAGTGCCAATTCTTGTTTGTGGTTTTTTAGCAAGAGATGAAAAAAAGCGTAAAGCTGTTGCTCATATTGCATTAACACTAGCTTTGTTGGGCGCTCTTGCCGGTTTTGGAAGAGGCTTGCCGAAACTCTTTGGAGGTGATTCCGGTCCAGCTATCTTGGGGATGCTTACAATGTCAGTTATATGCACTGTCTACGTGATTGCGTGCATCAGATCATTTATTGCAGCCAG
>JABSSR010000360.1 GCA_013213965.1 Verrucomicrobiales bacterium
CATAAGGATTGGGCCAAGTCATTTGGGGCAGCTTATGAGCGGCATGCTAAGAGGCATCGAGGAGGAAGAAAATTGGTGATCGATGCTTACGGAGCGACGAACCCTGCCGAATTTTTTGCAGTTGCGACTGAGACATTTTTCGAAAAGCCTAAGAAACTTCAGCAACGTTATCCCCGAGTCTATGATCAGTTGAAGAGCTTTTATTCACTTGATCCACTTTCTTGGTAGGTTCCGTCACTTAATAATTCAAATATCTCATAAATTGGTATCTTTCTGATCCTTTTCTTTAGTGATCTTGAATTTCAATGTATGTGATATTTTTTAAAAATATATTCCAAATATTCTTTTAAAACCTCCTTATTCTCATATTTGATAAGAAAAATCCGATCAAATATAATAAATTTATAAAATATGATTTGATTTAGTTAAATAATTAACTAATTTAAATAATCATACTATTCAGATAATTGACGTGGCAAAGATACTTGCAGATTGGGTAAATGAGGAAGTTTCCGAAGTAAAGGAACGCTCGGTGCGTTGGCTTTCGGAGAGGCATTTCTTTCGCGATCCGATGAGGTCCATCCAGTCCGATACTGATTATTTTTTCTCACCTGCAGATGGAGTCATTATTTATCAGAGACGAGTTCGACAAGAAGATTCAGTTATTGAGATTAAGGGACAAAATTATACTCTTAAAGAAGCGCTCAGAGATCCTAATTATTCTGCAGAGTTGAGTTTAGTGATTGGTATCTTTATGACTTTTTATGATGTGCATATTAACAGAATCCCTTATCCGGGCATTTTGAGTTATCGGGAATTAGAGCCGATTGATAGTTTTAATAAACCGATGCTCGCAATGGAGAATTCCATTGTTGATGACCTTACAATTGATCATGACGCGGCCGAATACCTTCATTGTAATCAGAGAGTCTTGATTAAGGTTGATAGCTGGGATCTAGGACTCAGCTACTATGTATTACAAATTGCTGATTATGATGTTGATTCTATCACGCCATTCGATCTGAGCGATCATCGTGCATATCAACAAAACGAGAGGTTCTCCCAGATACGTTATGGTTCTCAAGTAGATTTAATCATTCCTTTGGATGGATCTACAGGATTCGAGCTTTTACTAGAAGAGGGTAATCACGTTGAAGCTGGAGTTGACCCTTTATTGAAAATTAAACGTCCCTTTGCAGTCTAATGTTAAATTCTAAAACACAGATAAATAAACGTTCTGCCGGAGCTCGAAAAATTCTTCCAAAACCATTAGTTGATTCTTTTGCTCCCTCAAGGCCATGGAACCTTAGTCATTTGGATGTTCCGACATTTCTAATGTGCCCTCCAATTTCGTATAGCACAAAGGTACCGAATAATATTTGGATGGAGGATCTCACAGAATCGAAGCGCAAGGTAGAGCCTAAAAAAGCATACAGGCAATTCCAGACTCTCTATCAATTTCTTTCATCTAGGGGAGTGGTGCAGTTGCTTCCTGTTCCTCCTGATTGCGCCTTACAGGACCTGGTTTTCACTGCCAATTTGGGAATATTACTTGAGCACCTTCCGGCCAAGGACACTGTTGTTTTGGCTAATTATCAATCTACGCCCCGAGTCGGTGAGACTGAAGTTGGAGTGAAATTCTTCCAGTCCATGGGGTACAAAACTATCGTTCCTAAAACGAAGTTTGAAGGTGAGGCTGAACTTAAGCATCTTTATGACAATGTGTATGTGGGTGGGTACGGTATACGCTCTGAAAAAGAAACATACGATCAGTTAGAAAATCAATTTGGGATGAAGATAATCAAGGTCAGAGAGAGGGACTCTTATTTGTATCATCTTGACTGTTCAATATTCCCACTGACTTATGAGAAGACAATTGTATGTACTCAGCTACTGGATTCGAACGAGATAAAAGAATTAGAAGGACACACTGAAATAATAGATGTGTCACGTGAGGAGGCTATTCCAGGCCTTTGTAATTCTGTTCGGTTGGGGAACTTTTTACTGAATGGATCGCACATTCATGAGTTAAAGAGAGGAACAGAAGCTTACCGGCTTGAGTTGGCTAAGAATCGCAGACTCGAAGATATTGCTGCGGACAATGGATTTGAACTGGCACTCTTTAACTTGAGCGAATATCAGAAGGGGGGAGCTGCTCTCTCATGCATGGTCATGCATTTGAACCGAGTCTCTTACCAGCATCGTTTACTATAGAGGTTTACTGGGGGTGGGTTTTCTTAGTCTTATTTTGAACCAGGCTTCTGAACGCCATCGCATCCAGAAAAGTATGCCTTGGCATGTTATGTACAATAGTGCTAATGCCCAAATAACCAGTGATCCTTGATCTCTAAAGTAGTTCACCGCAATTGTTCCACCCACACCAAGTATCAGAATGCTAAGGAGAACATTCGCAATTGAAGTCCACTTGGTATCGCCGGTTCCTTGCAGTGCATGGAGGTATGTGATGTTCATGGAGTCAAACCACTGAGAGAGGCTCACGAAGAGCATGCCACCGCAGGCAATACTAATTACCTCAGGCTGGTCCGTGAATATGGAAACTATTTGATGGCGGAAAATATACAAGATAAGCCCTGAGCTAACCATGAATAGAGAATTGATTCGGAAGCATGTTTTCACATGTGCATGGGCTTTCTGGTGTGAGTCTTTTCCAACAGAATTTGCAACTAGAGTCAGGACAACTGTGGCGACGCCTTCGGCAGGCATAAATGTTAATTGCATGCAACGCATCAGGATAGTTCCTGCGGCAAGGGCTTCTTCTCCGTAATATGAAATAAGTGCACCCACTAGGACTCCCCATGATAGGATATCGACGGCTCCCTGAATTCCGGCCGGGAGTCCCGAGGACCACAGCCTTCGTATTCCTCTCAAAGATTTAGGAGCCTTTCTGGTGTTTAATGATTGGTTTGATTTGGCCGTTACGAAATGTATAAACAAAATCGAGCATTCCAGAATTGTTGCGAACACGGTACCCCAAGCGGCACCGTCGAAACCATAATGAGGGAAGGGGCCGATTCCGAGGACAAGGCCGTAGGTAATGGTGAAATTTAGTATTAGGCCAATTAAACTACATATGAGAACAGGTCCGGGTCTTTTTGTTCCGATATAGAAATTGGCAATTGCATTAGTGACTAATACTCCAGGCAAGGCCAAGAGGCTGATTTTAAAGTATCTAGATTCAAGATTTCCTAACGAGCCATATTGGCTTCCCGCAAATATCTCAAATACTGAGCCTAATGGCCAAAGTAAAATGGAAACGATCCCTATCGCGAGAGCGGAGAAGATTCCGATCCAGGCAAAGTGGCCACAGTTATTTTTCTCACCTGCTCCATAGCTTTGGCCTACGAGAGCGGTGACAATTCCCAAGAATGAATAAGCAAAGCTAACAATAACGAAAATACCCATTGAAGGTAGTGTTATGGCCGCTAGGGAACGGCTTCCTAGTTTTCCTACAATCCATGCATCAGTGGCCTGCATCGCTGCAAAAGTCAGGTTTAGTAATATCACAGGCATGGCCAGCCTTAATGTTAACGACAGTGAGGGATCGATTGATTTGGTGATATTACCAATACTTTGGTTTTTTTCCTTATGAGAGGCCATCAAAATTAATTGAATTTGTCTCATGAATTGGGGGCATCGCAAGTTCGATTGTTTGGATTAGTTAAATAATAACTTTCATTAACAAATTATGAAATATTTAAAAAATATGGAAATTATAGTTGAAGGAATTGAAAATTAAGATAACTTTATAAAAACCATAAATAATAAAATGAGAATATTAAAAGGTCTAATTTATATAGTTTTAACAGCAATTCTTTTTGGATGTAATAAAAGTGATCAAACTAAGATTAAGGATGAGCACTCACTACCCAATGTGGTGAAAATGCTGAGTTGGTCTGAGTATTTTGATCCGGCTGCTATTGAAAAATTTACGAAAGAGACCGGTATCGAGGTTGAGTATATAACCTACGATGATCCTGATGAAGTGGAAGCGAGATTGGCATCTGAACCTGGTCGATTTGATGTGGTTGTGACAGATGACTTGGCTATCAATATATTAGCTGAATTACGTTTGCTCCAACCTCTCGATAAATCTGCTTTGCAAAA
>JABSSR010000361.1 GCA_013213965.1 Verrucomicrobiales bacterium
GCGAAGTGGGAGCCTGAGCCAGTGCGTAAATCTTTTGAGCAATTTCTCAACGATGGAGGAGCGTTGGTGAATGTGCATGCAGCTAATAATGCGCATAAAGGTTGGATCGGCTTCGAAGAGGCCACGGGCCTTCTCTGGAGAGGCAATAAGGACGGTGCTCGCCTGTACCTGGACGAGGTCGGTAAACTTTTAAAAATGGAAATAGGAAAAGGGCCAGGCGCCGGTCATGGACCTCAGCACGAGTACATCGTTCAGACGCGCGATTCTTCGCACCCGATCACTAAGGGCATTCCCAAGGAATGGCTCCACGGGAAAGATGAGCTTTATCATGGTCAGAGAGGCCCTGCCAAGAACATGAATATTCTAGCGACGGCCTTTTCGGATAGCAAGAAGGGCGGGACCGGCGTTCATGAGCCAATGATCTGGACCATTCCTGTAGGTAAGGGAGTAGCGGTCACTAATGTCCTTGGTCATGTTGGAGGTAACGCTAAGAACATGCCGGCCATGAAATGTGTCGGGTTCTTGACTCTCGTAGCGCGTTCATGTGAATGGGCAGTGACAGGGAAAGTTACGATCCCTGTCCCAGAGAACTTTCCTGACGATAAGAAGGTCAGTCTCGTTGATTAATTAGCTGTATTAATAGGCTTTTTTCCTTACTCTTCTATTGATATCAGCTGTCTTATCAGGGAAGGTCCCTGATAAATTAGTCCGGTGTAAACTTGTATCAGAGCCGCTCCGGCCGAGAGCTTTTCTTCTGCGTCCTTTTTGGAATTGATTCCACCCACTCCAATGATAGGAATTTCGCTCTTAAGTTCTGCGTGAAGTTCAGCTATCACTTCATTGCTCTTTGCGTTGAGGGGTGATCCGCTCAGTCCTCCCGTTTCATCGGACAGTTGGTGATCGCTAATGTTCTTTCGTGAAACGGTAGTGTTCGTTGCGATGACCGCGTCTATTTGTAACTCGCTGAACAAATCACTCAGACCTTTGATTTGATCATTGTCCATGTCCGGGTCAATCTTTACTGCGACAGGGACGTTCTTTCCTGTGTCTTCATTGAGTCTCTCTTTCTCATTCATTAGTGGAGCCAGAAGTTCTCGAGCGAATTTTGGAGTTTGTAGTTCACGTAAACCAGAAGTGTTAGGGGATGAAATATTCACTGCAATGTAATCTGCGTAGTTGTGAGCTTTTCTGAAGCAGTGAAGGTAATCATCCAGCGCCCTTTCGTTCGGAGTGTTTTTATTTTTGCCGATATTAATTCCAAGGATCCCATCGAATCCTTTACGTGATTTTTGTATATTATTCAGTGCTCTTTCTATTCCAGGATTATTGAAACCCATGCGGTTAATGATTGCCTCGTGCTCGCGAACGCGGAAGAGTCTGGGCTTAGGGTTGCCGTCTTGCGCGTGTGGAGTGATCGTTCCCACTTCGACAAAGCCAAATCCTATTGAGCCGAAACCTGCTATGCAGTTACCTGATTTATCGAGTCCAGCAGCTAGTCCGACCCTATTAGGGAAGTTCAGACCCATCACTTTGACTGGATTTTTCTTGCTCTTGGGCCTTAGAAAAGAGGTAATTCCTAGCTTCTGAGCTAAGCGTAGCCCGCTCAGTGTCAGGTGATGAGCTCTTTCGGCATTGAGACTGAAGAGCAAGGGACGAGCAATTTTATAAAAATTCACGGCAATTAGTGCTATTTTGTCACATTTTTTATTAATTTAAGATATCTTGAATATTTTGCGTGACATATCATTTCTGGTCGCTAAATCTCGGCTCATACAAAATATAAAAAACAAATTTAACTTCAGATGGGTAATTACCAAGAAGCAATTCGTCAAGTTTCCTTAAATGACATGAATGAGCCTTTCTATGAAGGCTCTGTTCAGAAATTATACGCTATTCCTGATGAGCCAGATTATATGGTCACGGAAACGACTGCGGGAGGATCAGTTTTTGATGTAGGAACAATTTTTGCTATTGAAGGGAGTGATGTCGCTAGGGCAGTTTTCCGGCATGTCCTTTATACGAACCTATCAAAGCCAAAAACCTGGCAAGAGGTGAGTGATGCTGTCAGCTCAGCGGACGGTCTTGATCCAAAGATAAAGGACATCTTATTGGAGGGCACCATAGATAAGTTAACTTCTAATGGTGGGGTAACGCACCATTGCGGCATGGTTGATGCGAAGACTGGACAAGTGGCTCATGAGGGCCTCCCTGAGAATGAGAGTGCGCTCAACATTGTTCGAAGATTCAAGATAGAGAAGCCTGACCAGGCTAAGTTTCTGAAGCATTCTTTTTACGATTACAGTAAATTTAATGATCTGGACCGTAACGTTGTTCCTCTCGAATGTATCGTCAGGTTCGGTATCACGAGTGGAAGTTCTGTCTTCAGGAAGTATTTAAAGCTTTCGGATTCTGATAAAAGAAAGTTTGAGTTGGAGCTCGGAGCGAATGGTCCGTTAACTGCCTGGGAATATCTGACAACTCCGATCATCGATTTTACTAGCAAGTATGAGCCGGAAGATCGTGCAGTGACGAAGCAAGAGGCTCATAACATGTCAGGGCTTGATGGAGAGACCTTTGCCGAACTTGGCAAGTTGGCTATCCTGGGAGGATGGGCAGTGAGGGTCATGGTCGAGAAGATGGGGCTGCAGCTTTGGGACTTGAAATGGGAATTTGCCAGGGACGGTGACGATCTTGTCTTTGTGGATACCATTGATACAGATTCTTTCAGGGCAACTTCAGTACTTGAGGATGATGGCGACAGGATCGTCATTCACTACAATAAGCAGGCAATGCGAGATTATTATAAGATTGCCCATTCGAATTGGATCAGCGCTGTCAATGATGCCAAGCAGCAGGCCCGGGCAGAAGGAGTGGCCTTCGTTGAACTCTTAAGGGCCAGACAAGAATCGGGCGAGGCAACGAAAGATCCTGTCGTGGACGATACGTTCTTGGCCATTCAGGTGGATAAAATGAATCTGATAAAGGATTGCATCCTGGGCCGGCGTGAGAGTGTCGAGGTCGCTTCGGCTCTTGAGGATTGCGGCAAAAGAGAAGTCTCTTTTTATACTGGTAATGGGCACAGGGATGCTCTGAAAGAACTTAACGGATTGGCCTAATTTAATTTAATGGAAAAAATCAGCGCTGAAGTAATTGGTAAGTTTGAATCAGAGGGAGATGCGAATAAGCTCGTGTATGCTCCTTTGAAGGTCCCGGCCAAGTACCGCCGGACCAGAGTTTATATGCTTGAGTATGAGGGGAAGATCGAGCCTGCTAAGGATTTTGTGCAGAGGAGTCTAGTTGATGATTATGCGGACGAGGTGTTCTTCACGGGCGAGCCGGCCGTTCAGGGTTTTTCTTTTTACATTGATTACGGGATGAAGCCGGGGGCCCTGGACCTTGAAAAGGAAGCTATCCTTTCAAGTCACAAGGGCACGGGAGGATTCGAAATCGTTTCGCTTAAACTAGTTCAACGCATTTACATTTTTTCTGACCCTTCAATAAACTCTGAGCGTTTTGTGCGTGATATTTGTAACCCAGCAATTCACGTCTGGAGCGTGACTGATTCTGATGGAAGAAAAGTTGCCTGACCAGACCTCTAATAATTTTAGAGAGATTCCCATTAGGGACCTTGATCCGGAAGGGTTAGGGGCCCTGAGCGAGTCAATGAAGTTATCCTTATCTGTAGAAGACATGATAGAGATACAGGTCTATTACGCGGCAGAAATGCGGAGGGAGCCTACTGACGTCGAATTGGAGTGCATTGCCCAAACCTGGAGCGAGCACTGCAAGCATAGGATCTTTGGAGCGCGCATTGAGCATTCAGGTTCGGAGGGAGAAGAAGTCATAGAGGGACTATTCAAGACGTACATCAAGTCCGTCACTGAGAGAATAATGGAAAGGAAACCCGATTTTGTACTTGGTTGCTTCGTTGATAATGCTGGGTTCATTCGACTCGATGATGATCAGGCGATTTGTCTTAAACTAGAAACACATAATCATCCTTCGGCCATCGAGCCCTACGCTGGAGCGAATACCGGACTCGGTGGTGTGATACGTGATATATTGGGTGCAGGCAAAGGAGCAAAACCCATTGCGAGCTGCGATATTTTTTGCTTTGGACCGCCTGACACGGATCCGGAAACCATTAAAGCAGACGATGGCATTCATCCTCTCGGGATAATGAGGGGAGTAGTCAGAGGGGGCCGCGATTACGGAAATCGCATGGGCATACCGACCATAAGTGGAGCCATACAATTTGACCCCGCGTACATATACAATCCGTTAGTTTTTTGTGGTACCGCGGGCCTAATACCTATCACTGACATTGATAAGGAAATGTCATCAGGACTAAAGGTCATTGCGGTAGGAGGCAGGACCGGTAGGGACGGTCTCAAGGGTGCGACTTTTTCCTCAATGGCCCTGGACACAGAGAGTCACGAAGAGGATCAGCAGGCCGTGCAAATCGGCAACCCGATAGAAGAGAAGAAGGCCGCTGATTTTGTCATCGAGGCGAGGAAGAAGAACCTCATCGTATTCGTGACCGATTGTGGAGCCGGAGGCTTTTCGAGCGCGGCCGGAGAAATGCTCAGTGAGGTGGGAGGTAATCTTTACCTTGAGAGGGCGCCACTGAAGGAGCCAGGGATGACGAGCTGGGAGATCTTTTTATCTGAGAGCCAGGAAAGGATGGTCCTCGCTGTTAAAGAAGAATCAATGCCTCAGCTCATTGAACTTGCTGAGATTTATGAGAC
>JABSSR010000362.1 GCA_013213965.1 Verrucomicrobiales bacterium
CGTGAAGGCAATGCGTCAGCTTCTTGCTGAGTCGCATCAGGCAATTCCATCTGCCCACGCCACCGGTTGAGGTTCGCTAGTAATTGCCCGCCACCAGGGAGAACTGTAAAATAGCATTCTCCCTTCTTGTCTGGACCAAAGTTAAAATTAGCAATCCTCATTGCCGTCCCCTCCACGGCGTTCCACTCGTCAGGCTTGGCCCACTCGAACGGAGGATTACCCTTACCAACTTTTAAAGTTTTACAGAAAGCATCAAACCTAACTTTTTCTTCATCTATCAAAGCTTTGGGCCCAATCATTTTAATAAAGAATGACACTCTAGAAGATTCAGGAGAAATGTTAGAAGCTGAACTTATTCCTACGCGATCTTTAAAAGACAAGCCAAGTTCAGGGTCCGGAGAAAAACGACCAGGTGCTCGAGAATCTTTTATTTCAACATATTCTTTTTCACGGTCACAAGAAACAAATCCTAGCAATCCAAGGATCAGAATAAGACTGTTAATTCTGGCAAACATCTAATGGTTATTACTAAAAATTCTAATTAATTATCAATAGATTAGTTCTAATTATTATCAATACCGAAAGGGTCAATCGTGTCACCGCGTGATTTAATCGAAGGCTCAGACTGATAAAATTCATCATCAGGCGTCGCCGTGAACCTGCCGACATAAAATCCAAGCAAGATGCCTATTATAAGACCCACGGAAATAAGGCCAAGTATCTTAAGCCACCTAGTAATGAAATCTTCAGACAATTCATGGCCATGTTCCTGACTGAGCCGCTCTTCCTTATCAGACTCACCATTATCTTTGGAATTCTTCCCCTTTTCACTATTTACAACATTGCTCTTCTTTTCCTCTATAATTTCTATTTCATCTTCTTCCGTAGCGGGTATCAGAAATTTTGTCTCACAGGTTGAGCATCTGCCCTTACCTTGAGCCTTATTCTCTGGAACTTCTAAAGGTGTTCCACATTTAGGACATGCAATTTTTAACATCAAAAATAAAAAATAATTCTAATAGCTAGTTCTCTAATTTGTAACATTTTTTTCAGGATACTCCCCGCGTAACCAATCAACAATTAGCTCAACCCTCTTTTGATCAAGTTTGCCCGGCTTAATATCACCTTCAGTACTCACTGCATCCAAGAAATTTGGCATTCTGTCATTATCATCACCATAAAATCTCTCATGACTGGGGTTGCCGATAAAATCTACAAGCCATTGCCTAGACATATAAGCAGTGAGATCAGGCCCCTTCTTGCCTCCTTCTCCTTTAATCTTATGACAGTCAACACAGGCAAGTTCATCCTCGCCCATCCATTCAAACCCATCAGTTATTAATTCTGTGTCTTTATTATCGATATCTGATTGTGATTTGAGATTAGCCTCAGAGGAAAGTGCCGCAGCTAACCCTTTAACATCCTCTTCCTCAAGTTCTGATTCTTCAAGAAACTCAACCATCTTACCTTCTTTGAACTTGGTATTACCGAAGAATTTATTGCTCTGATAATGATCGATCGTCAGCACCTTTGATATCCATTCCCGACTACCCACACTTTTCAAGTTCGGAGCCGATTGCTTATCACTTAATTTTTTATTGGTCCCGTCCAGAGCATTACCCTCATCGTCATAACCGTAAGCATGACAAGATGCACAGTTAGTAGCAAAGAGTCTCGGTCCCTGCGTAAGAGGATCAGAATAAAGCAATGAGAGGGCTCCTTCCGGAGGAATGCCGTCATTGAATTCAATCAACTCATCGACCCTTTCAGCTTGTTCATGAGCTTTTTTTACATCTGCAATGTAAGCCGGATCAGAAGCATCTTTTTTGAATGCCATCACTGTCAGGACAACGAAACCTCCAATTAAAACATAAAGTAAAACCACATTGACCCAATGACCAACCTTCTTGAGACCAATCAGAGGCATCATGAATAACATGGATGACAAGACCCCAGGAACAATGATGGCACCCAGAACAAGACCAAACTGACCTTGGAACGGCTCAAATTTTAGCATCAAAAAGAGAGGCATGAAGTACCAGTCCGGACGAGCCGCATTGTAAGGCTGTGACGGATCCGCCGGCGGAGTCAGTTCAGTTCCCTTCCAAAAAACAAAGAAAAGAACAGCTCCCAATACCGCAAAACAGACAATCGCATCACGAAATATTTGGTCAGGCCAAAACATACCATCACGCTTGGGCCTACGCGCAGAATTATCATCTTTACCGTGAAGGTGAAGGAAGACAATTCGAACGATAACGCCCACTGCCAACAGGCTCGGAATCCATAGTACCCACGAAGGATTTGAATCTCTAAACAAATAAGCAGCCCAGGCCAAACCCACAGAACCAATAGCCATGAGGTACCAATAATACAACGCTCCTGCACGACTCGCAGGCTTAGCCTCTGTGATCCCATGCCTTCTAAATAAATAAATATGCACCACAATCAATGCAGTGAGGGCGGCCGGCAAAATACCCGCATGCAATGCAAAGAACCGGGTCAGAGTATGATGACCGTAATCCGCTCCTCCAATGACAACTCTCTGTAAATCTCCTCCAATGACAGGAACAATACCAGCCAAATTAGTTGCAACTTTAGTTGCCCAGCACCCCTTCTGATCCCATGGCAACAAATACCCAGTGAGGGAAGTTGCCAGTGTAATGAAGAGCAAAATGACACCGAACCAGAAATTAAATTCACGGGGAGCTCGATAAGCGCTGTCTATAACGACCTGAACGAGATGAAGGACCAGTAGCACTACCATGATCTGTGCTGTCCAATGATGAATGCCTCGGAGGATCCATCCGAAACTTAATTCGTTCTGAATATAATAAACGCTTTCCCATGCCGTTGAAGCGCTCGGACTGTAGGCCATCCAGAGAAAGACCCCAGTTATAAACTGAACCATAATCGCAAAGGTCAAGGTGCTTCCCCAGACGTAACGCCAACGTGCACCTCCAGGGACCCGCTCAAAGAGAGCCTCCTTAGTGAGGGCTCCAATACCGGTTCTATTCTCTAGCCAGTTGAACAAACCCTTCATTAGACTTCGACTTTATCAGCAACACCGGCTTTAAATTTAACAAACGTCACCCAGATTTCCCCCTTATTCAAAAGGTCCGAATCAATTTCCAACTCATCCAGTCCGCGAGGACTCACACTTTTACCTTGAGTGCCTCCATTAAAATCAAAACTGCTCGCATGGCAGGGACAGAAAAAAGCAGAACCGTCGGGATCAATGTCAACGCTACAACCGGCGTGAGGGCAACTCGAATTAAAAGCAACCACTTTGCTGTCGTCTATTTTACGCAGAAACACCGAACCGATGGGCTTGTTATCATACTTAGTCCATGCGTCCTTTCTCTC
>JABSSR010000363.1 GCA_013213965.1 Verrucomicrobiales bacterium
AAGATCTACAAAAGGCCCGGTCCGATGCTTACAGGGCTCAAGAAGATTATCTATTCATTAATGATCCAAAGCTTGCTGAATTGAAACAACTCTTGAGCGAAAATAAATAAACTTTACCCATTAATTAGACCATGAAGACTATTACGATACTCATTTTAACTTTGATGGTTTCTTCGGCTTTATTTGAGACCAGTCATGCAATCGGTAAGCGACCGAATATTCTTTTCATCATTGCTGATGACCAGTCACCTTTTGATTTCAAGTTCTATAACGAGCGTAGTGCTATGGATGCACCAGTACTGGAGAAATTGGCTGCTGAAGGAATGATAATTGATGATGCTTACCAAATGGGTTCTTGGGTAGGAGGTGTGTGCACGGCATCGCGGCATATGATTATGACAGGCCGTACGCTCTGGCATGTTCCCGACAAGTCTGGACGGATCATGAATCCACACGTCAATAATTCAAAGATGGTTCCACCAAATTTGATTAAGTACACGTTGCCGGCTGTTTTTAATAAGGCTGGATATGACACGATGCGGACTTGCAAGAATGGAAACAGTTACGAAGCTGCCAATAAGCTCTTTGAGGTTCGTCGCGATGGGACGCGTCGTGGAGGGACTGACGAAGGAGGCAGTGCCTGGCACGCTGAGCAGGTTTTAGACTACCTTGATAATCGTGAGTCAACAAAGGACACTGACCCTTTTTTTATATATTTTGGTTTTTCCCATCCTCATGATGTGAGGGATGGTAAGCCTGAGCTTTTAGCTAAATATGGTGCAGTTAATCATAATAATAAGGAAGCTTTTCCTCCTGCCAACGCAAAGCAGCCTCCGTTACCGGTTAATTATTTACCGAAACATCCTTTCGATAATAGTCATATGAATGTTCGTGATGAGGTAGCAGTGAAGGGGGTTTGGGGGCGACGCGATGAGCTCACTATACGTAATGAGATTGGCCGGCAATTTGCGTGCAGTGAAAATATTGATATACAGATTGGTCGAGTCCTCAAGAAGCTTGAGGCGATGGGTGAAATAGATAACACTTACATTATCTATACTGCGGACCATGGGATGGCCATTGGTAGACACGGTTTGCAGGGCAAGCAAAACTTATACGATCATACTTGGCGCATTCCTTTTATTGTGAAGGGGCCCGGAGTTAAGGCTGGCGGGCGAGCCAAGGGAAATATCTTTTTACTCGATGTCTTGAGTACAGCATGTGATCTGGCCGGGATAAAGGTTCCAGCAACTTCTGAGGGTATCAGCTTTAAATCAGTAATTGAAGGTAAGAAGAGCGCAGTCCGTGATACTCTTTACGGAGTCTATTGCGGTGGAGGCCGTCCCGGTTCCCGTTGTGTTAGAAAAGGGGACTGGAAATTGATCAAGTACGAAGTGGAAAAGACAGGGGTGAAGCATACGCAACTCTTTAATTTAAAGGATAACCCACACGAATTAATGAAAGAACATCATGTTTCGGTAGTAACGGCTTTGACCGGTACTGAGCCTGGCCCTGAACAGATCAATCTTGCTTCTCATCCGAAGTATTCAAATAAGCTCAAGGAAATGGAATCTGCACTCCTCTCTGAGATGCGTCGGCATGATGATCCTTACCGGTTTTGGAACCAACCTGATGATGGGTTACCTGTCCCGACCTTTCGGGAAAAGAACAAGAATAAGCGGCCGAATAGGTCAAAGAAAAATAAGTGAAAATATTGGTTCTATTTTTAAAGGTTTTGGCGGCAGTGCTTTTGGGCCATGCGCTCAATGAACGGGCCATTTCCAAAGAGCGTTGGTTACTAGAGAGCGGATATGGATTGATGTTTCATTATGAAGCTTTCAAGAGTCATACTC
>JABSSR010000364.1 GCA_013213965.1 Verrucomicrobiales bacterium
AGGAAGATTTTTTTGCACTATTAGAACCGATTTGGTCCGAGATTCAGAATTTATCTGATCTTCCCTTCGTTGTTTACTGCGGTTCAGAGGCTTGCGCGACTAGTCGGAAAGTGGCCAATAGACTTCGTGATTCTATTGGAATTGCAGAAGTTTACATACTTAGTGGAGGCGATGAGGTTCTCCGAAATGCGGGCCTTATTAATTAATTGTTATCTAGTGGAGGTTACAGTTGATGGCTGCCTTTGGTTGGACCTCCATGTTTTTTGCTCAATTTCAGTTATCTCAATGAACTGATGCCCATCTTCATTTTTAATCCATTTGAGTCTTATGATTGGAAAATACTCTTCGCCCCACTCAAATTCTTTTTCTGCAAATTCGGCTATTTTTGAATCTCTTGCTGCGAAGACAAAACCCTGATCTCCACGGATAGGATGTTGAATTTTGAAGCATATTTTTGAGCCAATTTGAGGAACTCCTGATCCAAAAAAATGTGCTCTTTCTAGTTTTGTATAGAAGGATATTTCTTCAGGGTGGTAATTCTGAATGAATTTACCTAATGCATTTTCATTAAATTGAATGAAGGAGGACCAGCTGACCTTCCAACCGGATTCAGTGTTTTCTAAATAAACTGGGAAAGGTTCTTTTTGTTGATCGGTGGTAACTTGAAAGATTCTGAAATAGGAATCGCCACTCGATAAGGCAGTGTTGGTTGTATTTGATAGGATTGCAGCTTCTTTTATAGTGATTGGATTTTCTTTATAATATTCAATAATTTGCGGTAAGAGTTTTTGAGCATTCAGTATGTGACGTGTTCTTTCATTCAGATTGGATGCTTTAAGGAATTTTTCTAGAGTGAGGTGAGCGGCATCAATCTGGATGACAGGAGTAATAACGTCCTCTTGTTCAGCGGGGTTGGCATTTTCTTGATCAATTTGAACTTTCTGTGGAGATTTAACATTTGAATTTAAGGTGGGATCAATGGGAGCAATAATTTTTGTGGAAACATTTCCTAGTTGGCTTTCTTGCGCAGTTTCCTTCCATTGTTTGTATGCAATTATGGCGAATATAATAACTAGAGATATGGATGCTAAGAATAGAGCTTTATTTGCTATTTTCTTTTTACCTTTCCTGAACGGTTTCGGAACGGGACTCGGATCAATATCAGTATTCTTATTTTCACTGAAAATGTCATCTAGACTTTCGCGTGCTGATGAATGTGTATGTTTGTTTTGAGGTGAAACTTTTTTCCGTATAATTTCGTTAGGATGATTATTTTCTACAGAAGGGTCATCCTGATCTGATGGATTAAGTTGCTCCGTTGACAGTGGAGCTGTGATTTTAGCTTTGCATTTTGGGCATGGGCCTTCGACCCCTGCAAGCTTGGTCGGGATTCTCAATTTCGCATTGCATTTTCGGCAATGGAAAGTGATTGAGCTATCACTAGTTTGTTGCATGTCAGAAAAGTCCCTTTTTAATATCACTAAATATTTAAATAATATTAAAGATTAAGCAATGTAAAATATTGCCATTTAATCCCTATTATTGCAGATGAAAAGGACTATTAAGGCAGGAAAATATCAGCTTTATAGCAGATTAAGACTTTATTCCTAATCCCCAGTGCAAAAGTTTTTCTGAATCATTCCAGATACTGGTTGAGGTGCTGCCAAGTATAACCACGATCACTTCTTTGTGACCATTCTTTCCAGAACTGATGAGGCACCGTCCGCTGGCGCTGGTGTAACCTGTCTTGAGTCCATTGCAATATTTGGACCGGTGCAGAAGTTTATTGGTATTATTGAATGTGGTTCTTTTACCATTGGCGAATCGGAAGGGGAGTCTTTTTATTCGAGTTATTGATCTTATGGTCCGATGATAATAAGCAGCTCTCGCTAATCTTCCCATGTCTCGGGCAGTGGAATATTGACCCGTGACTGTGAGGCCATGAGGATTTTTAAAATTCGAATTACTCATTCCTAATCTTCTAGCCTTAGAGTTCATTGCCTGTGCAAATGCTTCCTGTGAACCAGAATGGTTCCTGGCAAGACATCGAGCCACATCATTTCCGCTTCGGACGAGAAGAGCTGCGATGAGGTCGGATTTTCTATAGTTTTGTCCGGATCGAATATAGATTTTTGAAGGTTCGACCCATGTATCACTTTTGGAAACGGTAACACTTCCATTCATGTGTCCTTTCTCTAAAGATAGAAGTGCTGTGAGAAGTTTTTGAGTGCTTGCCACTGGCCGTTTCTCGTCGGCCTTTTTTGCGTATAAAGATTTTCCTGTTCTGGCATCGATTACAATTGCTGCTTTGCCAACAATGCGAGGAACAGGAGCATCGGGGCGTATGACTCTTAATGCATTAGCTGCACTTCGATTAGCAGCTAAGATTGATTTGCCTGGCGATTTATTTGATTGTGCGTTGGCAATTGGAACGAAGGAAAGTGTTAGAATTATTGCCGTCCCCATCCATTTTTTGCATTTGTTCACTTTTGTGATGAATTTCTATTGGTTAAAATTTTGGTTATTTCTCAGTACCGAGGATAAGTACTTAATATAAGTTAAATTTCACGTTATCCTTAATAATAATAAGTAAAACAAAAAAACGCTTGCAGAAAGTATAAATTTTAATTACTGTTCTTCAGAACACTGTTCTTATGCTTACTGATAGACAACAGCAATTACTCGATTTTTTAAGGCAATATCATTTAGAGAATGGGCTAATGCCATCGACCAGAGAAATCCAAAATCATTTTGGTTTTGCCAGTCAAACGGCAGCGGTTAGTCATTTGCGTGCTCTTGAAAAGAAGGGAGTCATCCAGCGGGTAGCTGGTAAGGCAAGGGCCCTGGTGTTCCCAGAGCAATTAGAAAGGGAGGAGATTGTAGACGTTCCTATCTATGGGCACATTGCGGCAGGCATGTCTTCGGAAACGGAGCAAGAACAGGAAGGTTGTGTATCTATTGACGTTACCTCCTTGGGTGTCACACGAAATGCCAAAACCTTTGCACTCAAGGTTCGAGGAGATTCAATGATTGATGCACATATTGTTTCTGGTGATTGTGTGATATTAGAGTTGCGAGAGCCTAGAAGGGGAGATGTAGTTGCTGCACTCATTGACGGTGAAACAACTTTGAAGCGCTATGTTATTAAAGACGGGTTGCCATATTTACAGGCAGAAAATGAGCTGTACCCTGATTTGGTTCCGGTACGAGAACTTGTTATTCAGGGTGTGATGGTAGCTTTGTTGCGCCAGGGTGAGGGTAAGGTTGCTTAGTCGTTCATCCTATTTGAGATTTAGATTTTTATAATGGCTTTTCGCTTTTTCTTTGCTGGTGACGGCGTGACGAGAATAGCTGAGACGATTCCGGTAATGAATCCAAAGAAGTGACCGTGCCACGAAATGCCATTTTTCTGATAAAGTAATGTCAGTATTAATGCTCCGTAGAAGATACCGGCAACTAATGCGACTAGGCCCCAGCGGATGCTTCGAGTAAACCATGCCTGCATTATTAGAAAACCAAGATAGCTAAAAATAAGTATACTCGAACCGACATGAACTGTTCCTTTCTCTGCGAATGCCCATATTCCAATCCCTGAAATGGCTCCTGATAAAATACTGGTAAAAATAAAACGTCCCCGTCCACTCAATAATACAAGGCCTCCAAGTGCAAGAAAGGGGAGAGTATTGCCTATCAGATGCGGATAATTGACGTGAAGGAAAGGGGCTAAAAATATTCCCAAAATACCATTCATGTCCCTTGCCCGAATGCCGTAATGCTGTGTGAAGTTCCAGTCAGGGGTGTTCTGGTCGATAGTTGTGATGATCCAGAAAATAATTACAATACTGAATAGTAGAAGCGAATTATTAAAGAATGGGTTACGTTTTGCTTTTCCCATGCGCTCACAATGATACGGAAAATGATGCCCTCAAACATAAAAAATGCTTATAACCAGATTTGCTCCTAGTCCAACGGGTCGTTTGCATATGGGGCATGCTTATTCTGCATTATTTTCGGAGTCTTTGGCCATTAAAGAGGGAGGTAAATTTCTTCTTAGAATTGAGGATATTGATACGAATCGTTGTAGAGAAGAATATACTGAAGGCATCTATGAGGATCTTAAATGGTTAGGGCTTCGTTGGGATCCTGTGATTTTAATTCAATCGACTCGGTTCGATGAATACGAGAAATCAATAAATATACTTCGCGAATTGGGAGTCCTGTATCCGTGCTTTTGCAGTCGGAAAAAAATTATAGTGGAGCAATCTAATGTGGGACTAGCTCCTCATGGCGCAGGCTTAACAAAATATTCTGGAAATTGTCGTAAAATAAACCCAGAAGAAGGAAAGAATCGAATCGCTGAAGGAGAACCACATTCCTGGAGATTAGATTGTTCCAAAGCATTTTCTATCACTGGTGAATTGCAATGGTTTGACAGATTAGCTGGAAATGTAAATGTCAACCCATCAATTCTAGGTGATGTTATTATTTCCAGAAAGGATATTGGAACGAGCTATCATCTAGCAGTGACATTGGATGATGCGGAGCAAGGAGTTTCGTTGATTTCTCGTGGAGAGGATTTAATAGAATCAACCCATGTCCATCGTTTATTGCAGTGTCTTCTGGACCTTCCTGTTCCTCAATGGTGCCATCACAGGTTAATTAAAAATCCTGAAGGCAAACGTTTTTCTAAGCGTGAAGATAGCTTAACCTTGAAAGAAATGAGGGATTCTGGTGTTAGAGCTGAGAATTTGAAGAGTGAATTGGGTTTTTAATTTTTCCAATCTATTCTATCAATTAATTTCCCACTTAATGCACCTTTTCTTTGCTAACTTTTGTATAGAAGCTAAGATCAATTTTCAGAAATACTATGATAGAAAATATTAAAATAACGATGAAGACGGACAAGGGAAATTTGTCCATTACAATCTATGCGGCAGACACCCCAATGACTGCAGCCAGTTTTTTGAATCTTGCTTCTCGCGGATATTATGATGGTATTATTTTTCATCGAGTCATACCGAATTTCATGGTTCAGGGAGGTGATCCTACCGGGACTGGTTCTGGTGGTCCTGGTTATCAGTTTGATGATGAATGCTTGAGTTCTCTTAAGCATGATAAGCCAGGAATACTTTCGATGGCTAATGCTGGGCCTGGAACTAATGGCAGTCAATTTTTCATCACGCATGGGCCACAATCGCACTTAGATGGTATGCATACTGTTTTCGGCCATGTGACAGAGGGGCAGGATGTTGTCGATGCTATTGAAGGAGGAGATTCCATTCTAGGTATTGATGTGCATGATTCAACGGACGCACTATTTGCTCAGGAATCATCAAAAATCGAAGAATGGAATAAGATCCTTAATTAAATTTACGATGGCTTTAGAGCGTCACATTATCTGTGAACCAGATGAGGTACCTGAGGGGCAAGGTAAAGCTTTTAAAGTGAACGGCCTGAGTGTTGCTTTGTTTAATGTGGATGGAGAGTTCTATGCTTTAGAAGACCGTTGTAGCCACATGAATGTTCCTATTTCTAATGGATATGTACATAAGAGGGAGCTTTGTGTCGCTTGTTCATGGCATGGGGCAGAGTTTGATTTAAGGACAGGTAATGTGATGACTCCTCCGGCATGTGAAAACATTAATGCTTATCCTGTCTATGTTGAGGAAGGGAATGTTGTGCTTGAGATCGGGGTCGAATAGTGTCTCAGTTTTCCTTACGATGAGTTTTCGGCTTTTGGTAAGACATATTTTAATGTCATGCCTTGCACGGCAATACTAAAAATAACAACGACATAAGTAGCGGTCAGGAGCAAGTCACGTTCGGCTCCCTTGGGTATTGAAAGGGCCAGGGCCAATGAAATTCCTCCACGAAGGCCTCCCCAAGTAAGGGCGCGAATGACTCCTTTAGTGAATGTCCTTCGTTTCTTCAGTAAAAGGACAGGCAATGAAACAGCGAACATTCTAGTGGCTAGGATAAGTGGTATGGCGATGATTCCAAAAACAAGAAAAAGGGAATTGAATTCAAGGGCCAGAATTTCCAGTCCGATTATTAGGAAGAGTAGGGCATTAAGGATTTCGTCGATCAGTTCCCAGAACGAGTCCACGTGCTCTTCTGTCTTGGATGACATTGCTAGTAATCTGCCTTGATTTCCAATCATGAGACCAGCGACTACCATCGCTAGAGGTCCCGAGGTGTGTAGATGTTGAGCGAGTGAATAGCCGCCAGTCACAAGAGCTAACGTGATAAGAATTTCAACCTGATACTGATCAATATTTCTCAGCATCAAGAAAGCAATCAGGCCCAATAAAAAGCCTAATCCAAGGCCTCCAAAAACTTCAAATAGAAACAATTTGGCTATTTCTGACCCGTTAGGGTTCATGTCGCCATTGATGACTCCAAGTATGCTAATGAAAACAACGACCCCTACTCCATCATTGAATAGGGACTCGCCAGTTATTTTTGTTTCTAGTGATTTTGGAGCACCTGCTTTTTTTAGTATGCCTAGAACAGCGACCGGATCAGTCGGTGAAATGAGCGCACCAAATAAGAGGCAATATGAATAGGTTATCTCGATATTTAATATTTTAAGTATGAAATAGCTGGCGCTGCCTACGAGGAAAGTGGAAATAATGACCCCGAATGTGGAAAGGATCCCAATTATCCATCGTTGGTTGGACAAGTCTTGTAACTTTACATGCAGGGCTCCGGCGAAGAGCAGATAGCTGAGCATGATGCCAAGCAAAGTTTCATCCAGTTCTACATTCTCTACAAAACTTTTAGCGTATTCTGATAGTTCAGGCTTGAACTGTCCTGTAATAATTATTGCGAAGGAGAATACTAGCCCAAGGAGCATTAAGCCTATCGTTGTTGGCAGCTTAATGTATCGGTAATTTAAATAACCGAAAATAGCGGCTAGTGAGATTAGCACTGCAATAATGTCAAACGGTTGCATATTCATGATAGATGAATCATTTTATATCTAAATGCAGATTCTCTGTGGTCAAGCCTGAGGCTCTTGTGTAAGATTAATTGGGCTTCGCATTTTTTCAACATGAGGTCAGCATTAATTATGACAGAACGCTACCAGTTTCATGAAAAAATAGGCAAGGGCGGCTTAGGGGAAGTGTATAGAGCAACTGATCTGCAATTAAAGAGAGAAGTTGCTGTGAAGCGGTTAATTCCATTAGATGAGGATGACATTGCTAAATCATACGGAGGGGTCTCACCTTCAAACTTGTTAGGTGAAGCCACGACATTATCAGCACTTCAGCATCCAAACATTGTTACCGTTTATGATGCTGGAATGGATTCCGATGGTTTTTTTGTTGTGATGGAATTACTGAGAGGTGAAACATTTGATAAAACTGTCGAGAGAGGAGCGCTTACTGAAATAGATTTCCAAAGGTTTGTAGTGCAGACAATGGAAGGGTTGGTTGCAGCTCATCACGCTGGAATCATTCATAGAGATCTTAAGCCGAGTAATTTAATGGTGAATTGGTTACCTAGTGGAAAGTTTCAAATTAAGATTCTTGATTTCGGATTGGCTAAATTCAGTAATAAACCTGCCGTTCAAACCACAGATCACGGTGACGGTATCCTTGGATCAATTTATTTTATGGCCCCTGAACAGTTCGAAAGGATTAAATTGGATGAGAGGACTGATCTTTATTCGATGGGGGCTATTTATCACTATTGTTTGACTGGTCAGTATCCTTTTGATGGGCGCAATGCTCCAGAAGTAATGGCTGCTCACCTTCAGGGCAAAGTAAGACCGATAGGCGAAATAAGACCTGAACTTTCTAATTGGATTAGTGATTGGATTATGTGGCTTATGAATAGGAGTTCTGAGAACAGGCCGCAATCCTCTAGGCAGGCTCTAGATATGTTTAATAAGCAATTGCAGGCTAATACAAAATCAGAAGATACAACTTCTGCAGCAATGATTCCACAAAAGAAATTAGTAGTAGCTCCTCAGAATAACATGATAACATCTCCAGTAGTTTCAGACAATGTCATGAAACAACCATCAGTAGATGGGGATCCAGCTAATGTGTCTTTGCCTAGTGCAGATGATTTTCAGGAAGTTGATGTATCGATGGATGAAGCAGAGGAAAAGAAATTCCCTGTCCCGGTATGGGTTCTCATTACCGTTCCGGTTTTTCTGATTGTTCTCTTGTTTGTCGTTATAGAGAGGTCCGGGAAAAAGAAAATTGTGGATCAGCGGAACGCTTTAATTCTTTCTTTGAATGAGTCAGAAGATCCCGAAGGCAATCAAACGATTGTTAAGGAATTTATTACATTCATGAAGATGCAGCCAGATACGGAAAAAGGTAAGAATAATTTAAGTGGCGCGATTACTACATTGATGAGATTAAAGGGAGATGGAGTTGATCAGGAAATAGTGAGTCAATTATCCAATCTTTCTAATAATGAGTCCAAGATTAGAGCGGGACTGATAGGGATTATTACTGATCGAGGTTACACTGAGGGAGTGCCTGTATTAATGAAGCAGATCAATGACAAGAGTTCTAACGTTTCAAATGCTGCAATATATGCAGTCGGGGAACTTGATGATGGGAAAAGTCTTGTAGCTTTGCTTGTAGAGCTCGAAACGGCAACAGGGAAAAAAGCTGATGCTCTTGAAAGCTCCATTGTAAGAATTTCACTGAAGAATTCGGATTTAGAAAATCGGAACAAGGAGGTCCGTCGTGTCCTAATAGAAGAGGGTCCTGCCGAAGAGTATAGGCAAAGAATTTTAAGAATACT
>JABSSR010000365.1 GCA_013213965.1 Verrucomicrobiales bacterium
CTGCAGAGCAGAAGACGAAGCTCATTGAGTTGCCCCCTGAGCAGTTGCGGCGCGGCAGTGGAGGGGATCAAAGATTTGGGCGTGGCCGGCGTCCGTTCTAATATTCAAAGAACTATATTTGTATCTAAGACGATTATATTATAATCGGCACGGAGAATACGCTTTCTAAGGTTAGTGTATGATTTCATAATTGATTGATGGAAGAGCGTCCACCTTCTACATCAGATTGGGCTGAAGTCAGAGGCTCTGAGGTTCACGGGAGAGGCTTGTTTGCATTGAAGGATATACCTGAGGGAAAATACATTATTGAGTACTTGGGTGAGAGAATTGATAAAGAGGAATCTGATCGAAGAGGGAATACTCTATTTGATGAGTCGCAGGAAACGGGTGGGGCTCAGGTTTATTTGTTTACACTTGATGAGAATTGGGATCTGGATGGTAACTTTGGATGGAATACGGCGAGGCTAGTCAATCATAGCTGTGAACCGAATTGTGAGGCGCAGATAGACGATGAGTTGAGGATTTGGCTTACTGCTGTGCAGGACATTAGGTGTGATGAAGAGCTTTCTTTTAACTATGGTTTTGGGATTGATGACTATGAAAGGCATCCTTGTCTGTGCGGTAGTCGGAAATGCATTGGTTATATTGTGGGAGAGGAATACTGGCCAGAGCTTCGTCGGATAGTTAAGAAGAAGAAGGCAAAGGAAGAAAGAAAAGCGGCGAAGGAGAGGGCTAGAGAAAAGAAAAAAGATAAGAAAAAGAAATTCTTCTAATAGAGTTCCTAGGGAATTTTAATTGTTTTTCCTTTTATTATCACATCGGAGCTCATGCCGTTTGCACGTTTTATTGCGCTCACCGAGGTTCCATATTTTCTAGCTAGACCATAAAGTGTGTCGCCAGAAACTATCCGATGATATTTGGCATTGGACTTTCCTTGTGAGCTTCTGCCGCTTTTCTTTCTTGCTGAACCGCTGCGCCTATTAGAATTTCTACCCAGACGCCTTTCTCCTTCGGCTGCCCATGATGAGATGTAGCGTCCATTGTTATCAAATGGATATTCGTATTTGGACATCTTATGGGAGGGAGTGGCATTGCTTCCATTTGGCAATTGTGAATCAAGGCCAGACCAGCTGTAACTCCTGACCTTGGTCGAGGAACCAGTGGAAACACAGCCAGTGGCCAGTAATGAAGTTGTAGCGGCAAGAATGGCCCAGTGGCTTAATGTCATGTTTTTTTTTAATATGACACCAAAGTTCGATAAAGAGCTAGTCAATTTGTATTGCCTAAAGAGTCTCTGGAAGCATTCCTAGGTACTCGTGAAACATCTTCTCCATGGATTTATCAAATTGGGATAACTGGTCAGCAGCTCTTCCATGCGAAGCCAAGGCTTCCGTTAGCTTTTCCGTGGCACTGCTCTTTGCTTTTATTTTGATATTTAGAGCTTTTCCGGCAGCGTCCCTATTGGTTATTGCTTCTGATAATGAAGCCTTTGCCCGAGGAATGCTGTTATTGACAAGGTCTTGCGTTTTATTGGCTTTGACTTGGTCCTGGCTAAGAAGAGCCATTTCTTTTTCAAGGGCGCTTTGGAATTCACCTTTGATGTCATCTGAGGCCGCATTCATGGCCTCGCGAATTGATTCAATTGTTGCTTGGCCATGTTTGACGAGTAATTGCTCAAGAGTTAAACGTCCCTTTAGTTTGGGAAGGTTCTCTGTTTGGTTTGATAGTTCCTTTTGTTTTTGAATGACAATATTATCGGCATTTTTGAGTGTTTCTTCTGATGATTTTGTTTCGCTGGATGCAGTGTCATGAATGGATTGAGCGTCATTCATGGCAAGAGTGGCTTCTTGAAGCTCATCAGATAATGGAGTCTTTTCTGTGATTTTCTGGTGACGCTTAACGTTGAAGGTCTGAGCTTCCCAGTATTTGATTTGATTGAGAGACTTATGATTATTGGCTTGTACTGATTGAAGTGTAGTGTGTGCATCCTTCACTGATGCATTTAACTTTGTATTTTCGTTAGACAGTGATTTTAGATTGGTTTCGGCGGTCCCTATATCGGTCATTAATGTATTGACTGTTTGCTGGGTAGTAGATGTTTCACTTCTTAAGCTTGTTTCTCTGGCTTTGATTTTATCCAGTTCCGATTGATGAGATTGTAGTGTTGCTGTTGTTTTGGTGACAGTTTCTTTGAGTTGATCAATCTTGGAGAGATCTTCTGCACTTTCACTGATCTGGGTATCTAGTGATTTCAGCGTTTCATTGCAGGCGCTTATTTTTTCGTTAAGGGCGCCCTGTTCTTTAATGTTTTCAGTTAAGGAATCTGTTGCAGATTTTAATCTGGCAACTGATTGGTCGTGAATGGTCTGTACATCATTGAGACTCTTCTTGGCTTCTTCAATTTTATCAGTGTGTAGTTTTAATAATGTGAGCTTTTGGGCGTAGAGCTTTTCCTCCTCTATTAACTTAGCTCTGTTGTCTTTTGCAGTTTTGGTTGCATTAAGGATTCGTGTCTGAATTGAAGGGGGATTGCCTAGAATGTTTCCTATGATTTTTCCATCAGCTGTATCGAACACCTTGATTTCGCCATTCCAATCACCAACAACGATTCTCTTTCCGTCATGAGTTAGACAAGTGGCGACTGGAATTTCTGGAAATGGTTTAGTGGCAATTTTCTGAGCCCCGTTTCCGTCCCAGACCTTTGCCAGTTTATCACGCCCGCAACTGGCGATATTCCCGTCCCCATTGAATGCCATATCCAATGCGCCGCCTCCATGCCCAGTCCAATTTTTCACTTGTTTACCTTCGTTCATTTCCCATAAGCGTATTGATCCATCTTCAGAAGAGGATGCAACAACGTTTGAATCTGACCGCCAGCTTATAGCTGTGATTGATTTACTGTGTGCTTTTAAAGTATAAAAAGGGTTCCCGGTATTAGATTCCCACACAAATAGCCCACCGTTGCGGTCTCCGGTTGCAAGTAAAACACCGTCAGGACTAAAGGCTAGTGAAGTGATCCAGTCCGTGTGTTTTTTTATGTTGGCAATTTCTTCTCCATTCTTGGTAGCATATATTTTAATTCTTCTTCCTGGACTGCCAAGGGCCACCATTGAATGATCTGAAGTTATATCGGCTGCCATGACAGCATCAAATTCTGCGCCTATTTCAAATACTCTTTTCCCGGATTTCACTTCCCATCCTACAACGAGTCCGGACTTGCCACCGCGGCCCCCTCCAGCAATGAGAATTGAACCGTTACGACTGAAGGAGAGAGTAGTTGGTGTACCCTCCGGGAATGGGAGGACTCCTGATATTTGTAAGCTTACGCTATTATAGAGAATTACTTGTTTTGGAACTGCTACTGCAATAATTGGAGCCCATGGGCTAGAAACAATGTCTAGAGGGCTCGCAGCTTTGACCGAAGTCGCTACGATCTGAGGCGCGCGGGAGAATCGAGCCAAATGGTCGAACTGCCGTTGTAGGATTGAACCATGTCCGTTCACGTTTCAATTTCTGACGATGTCACCACCGAGAGCGTCGCCGAGATAACGGCCGCAGCTGTATCTGGGTCCGGGGTTGTCGTCGTTCACGAGAGTTGCACAACGATCGCCGGGCGCCGGAGACTATCCCGACGACTCAAGTCCGCCGGATGCCTGCCCGCGATCGTTCACTCGCTCGGATGGGCGACCGCTACGCCCGAGGAAGCACCCACAAATGGCACC
>JABSSR010000366.1 GCA_013213965.1 Verrucomicrobiales bacterium
AGAGGGCTCCTTGCTGTTTTTGGAGTGATGATTTCTGGTATGTTGATCATGATTGGTGCGACCCTTCTCAAGGATCAGGAAAAGATTACTGGGCTAACTTGGATGATCTTAATTGGTTTTGGCGGATACCTTGCATATGTTCCTTTCGGTGCGGTTCTCTTTGAAAGGGTCATTGCTTCGACAAAAGCGGCCGGCACTGCGGTCTTTGCTATTTACGTTGCCGATGCGGTCGGTTACACGGGGGCCGTGGGAGTACAACTCTATAAGGACTTTGGACAGCCCAATCTTAATTATTATGATTTTTTGAGGCAATTCACTTACCTCATGGCGTTCGGAGGAATTATCCTCTTCATTTCCAGTATGATTTATTTTTACAGGAAGACGATTCCAGATAAGGCGTTAAAGCAGGCAAAGGTTGATTGAGTAACTGATAATTAATCTGCTCAATCAACGTCCTTTAATTCGACTACAATTCCGCCGAATTTCTTGGCATAAAAGTTATAAGAAGCAGCAGAGAAAAAAGCGGACAGGAATCCAAAAAATGTCATATATATAGGCGCATATATATATATTATTGCTGTCACTTTCAAGTACTCAGGGCCTGAAAGGAGACCGAATCCAATCACGGCAAGAATGACCCCAATAAATAGCGACCATAAGGTGCTAATCTTGGTAAGTTCTTTAATTGATATGTTATATATTTCTTTTTTCATGGTGATGTAGCTTGAGTCTTTAATTATTTAATGTCAGATCTTTCTGGCCCTCCAGAAAAAAGTTCCATCTGATATTGAGTGAGAAAATTGAAATGTTTTCCCGTTGCCGATCAAAAGAATTCTAGGGGCGAACCAGCCAACCAAGTTACGTGATCTTTCCAGACTGTAAAAGCTTCCCTTTTCGCCAGGGAACATGACGATCACTTTTCCCGGTCCAGAGGATTTGATTTTAATTTGGTGTTTAGGGACGCTGAAGGGGTCTTCTTTTGAGCTATCAAATAAATCTTCGGTTTCGTTTTCCCAATTGTCTCCATCATTATCTTCGGGTGAGGTGACAAAGAGAAGGACAGTGGATCCTTCAACGATCTTGTAGTCGTTCAAGGTTTTAAAATTATCCAGGAGCTGATGCTCAAAGTAAAGGAGCTGATCATCGGCCTTAATGTTTTGACTGTTCTCAATTTCTGTTTTCAAGTCATCAATTTTATCAGATGGCTTTAAGCTGAGTCGAAGGGATTTTCCATCCAATGGTTGGATAGATACTTCAATCCCACTTGCATTGCTGAAGAGAATGAGGCTCAGGGATAATGTTGCTAGGCTCTTAGAAAGCATCGGATAAATTTCCTGATCTTTAGTCCCTAGGCAAGTGACGAAGTTAGCAAGTTTGAGCTTAATTGTTAGGGTTACGGCTGAATCCTTTAGCTAACTTAATATTAATGGCCCTTAAGGCCCTTGTTTGGAGTTCATAATTAGGCTATGCATTGAGATATGAAATTTCCTAGTTATTTACTGCTTTGGATTGCTTTTTCGATGAGTTCCGGAAAGCTCATGAGTGCCGAATTGAGTGATCTCTCGTACTCGGTGAAGTACGGCTCTGTAATTATTACCGATTGCAAGACAACGGCCACTGGAGAACTCGAGATACCAGCATCAATTGAGGAAATTCCTGTAAGTAAGATTGGGAGCGCTGCTTTCCGAGGATGTTCAAATCTGACGAGTATTACTATTCCTGATGGTGTCACCACAATAGGGGATGAGTCATTTTATTCATGCTCTTCTCTGGCGGCGATAAATATCCCTGACACGGTGTACAGTATCGGTGAGTCGGCCTTCCGTTATTGTAATTCCTTAACGGCCATTAATTTGCCCGAGGGCATTACAAGTATTGGAGATTCTGCGTTCCACAATTGTGGTAGCTTGAGTGAAGTTCTTATTCCAAGTACCGTAGCTCAAATAGGTGAGAGGGCTTTCAGGGATTGTAGGAATTTGGCCAGAATAGTTATTCCTGCGGGAGTGTCTAATGTTGAGCGGCTTGCCTTTTATGGTTGTACAAATCTGAGGCAAGTTCACA
>JABSSR010000367.1 GCA_013213965.1 Verrucomicrobiales bacterium
CTGGCAGTTGTGGCAAAGGCATGTTTGAAGAGGGTCCCGTCCGAGGCTAACATATCTAGGTTGGGCATTTTAATTATTTTATTTCCATAACAACCCGCATCAGGGCTCTGGTCATCGGTAACAAAAAGAATAATATTTTTTTCTGCCGAAAAACTAATGCTAATGGCACTAAAAGATAATATGAGGGAACGTATTAAAGTTTTCATCTGAATGAATATTTAGGATGAAATATCTTTAGATGTCGAATTATTCCTCAGTGATTTTCAGCCATCTTATGCCGTAAGCAGGCATTAAAATATTTGGTGGTTTTATAGAGGAATCAGGATCAAGGATATCAGTGTAATGATAATGATGCAGTTCGTTGGATAAAGTGCAGACTAGAGCCTCATCGCTGAAATTATGTAAGGCAAGAAGCATCTTATTAGTTTTACGGTTACATCTCCATACCGCAAATATGTGGCGACCCAAGTCAAGGACAGTATTTTCGGAGTTGGGGTGGAAACTGCTCTCTGATTTTCTTTTTTCTAATAATGATTTAATGCCGTGGAAAACCTTGTACATCGGTGATTCCGGATCTCTTAGATTTTTTTCAATTTCAGCCAAACTGACTTTGCCCCGGTTAATCTCTCTTTTTACTTCATGTTCCTTTTGATTATTTCGTAAACCTAATAGGGAGTTAAAATAAATTCCAGGCACTCCTGCCAGCGCCATTGCTATGGCCTGAGAAACTAGAAACTTAAGAACCTGAACCTCGGTTGATAATTTGTGATCTGTGGGATCGTTAACAGCATCATAGAATGTTATGTTGAGTTCATAAGGTGACTTTGAACCGTCTGAGTTTGATTTATAACTAACGTGCCCTTGATGACTTAAGGTGATGTTAACTAGTGAATTTATCTGTTCTTTTGTCAGTATTCCTTCAACGGGTCTTAATCCAATTCCATCATGAGTTGAGGTAATATTTAGAAAGGTGCATCGATCTGATGGGGCTTTAAGAGTTTTAGCCCATCTTGTCAGTGGCTCAGTGTCTGTATGTGTTAGGGCGTATAAGATTAAAGGAGGCAGGCTGAAATTGTAAATAATTTGGGCTTCATCAGCTTGTGTCCCGAAATATGTAAGATTTTCACTGTGAGGGACGTTGGTTTCAGACAAGATTAATACATGAGGAGCTGCTTCATTTAGTATAATTCTGATGATTCTGATAAAGGCGTGAGTTTGTTGAAGGTGAACACAACTAGTGCCACTCTCCTTCCAAAGATAAGGAATAGCATCTAGTCGTATCACGGACGCTTCTTTCGATGCGTAAAAAAGGATAATATCCATTAACTCAATGAGTACTCTAGGATTTGAAAAATTTAAATCGACCTGATCCTCTGAAAATGTTGTCCAAAGCTGAACTTCACCTTTCTTTGATTCATAAGTATGGAATAGAGGAGACGTTCTTGGCCTCATTACATTGGAGTAATCAAAGGAAGGTTGATGCTCGATACAATAATTTTCATATTCCTTGCTCTGGCTGAGGTGTCCTTTCACGTAGGCGCTGGACTTAGATACATGATTAATCACACAATCAAAAACTAGCCGGTATTTTTTACCCACGGATTGGATATCATCCCAATTCCCTTGCGAATTGGATACTTCTCTGAAGTTTATAACTGAAAAACCTCCATCACTTGTAGAAGGATAAAAAGGAAGGATGTGAATTATGTTAATTGCATTATCTACATAATTGCATAGAAACCGATCAAGTAGTGGGATGCCTATCTCCGAATTCGTTTCGATGGGGTCTCCATAGGTTATTAGAATAGAGTCCCTCTCGTCCCAGAATTTTCTTAATTTATGAATTCTAGGTTTCCACGATTCAACTAATTTAATTAGAGTTTCAGTAGTTGGTTTTGCATTTTTTCCATAAAGAAGTGCTAGATTATTTCCTAACTTCGTTTGATTATCTGGTTTCATGCCTATTGCTTAAGTCCAAGACTTCAATGATGAATACTAAAGCGAGAAACGTGCCGTTATTGGCTTAAATTTATCGACAGTAGGCACATTTGTCCGAAATAATTTTTCTATGATAATTTTGGACAAATGGTAAAAAGGGAATTTGTAATGAAATGTATAACTGTTAGTTTTTTCTAAGACCGATGAGAGCCGTTTTACTGTACATTATATTGTTTAAATCCTATGTATTTTTGCTTTGTGCAGAGCCGAGGTACAATTTTGATGTAAAGCCAATCCTTTCGGACCGTTGTTATCATTGTCATGGTCCAGACAAAGAGAAACGTAAAGGAGACCTGAGGCTAGATGTGGGAGAGGGCATCAAGGAATTAATAGAGAGTGGTGAACTTATTGCAAGGATCACTTCTACTGATCCGGAGGAGAGAATGCCTCCTCCGAAATCGAAACTTTCTGTTACTGAAGAAGAAATCACTATTTTGAAGGACTGGATCAAAGCAGGAGGCAAGGTACAGAGTCACTGGTCCTTTATTCCGATAAAAAAAAATAAAGAACCTAATGTTGCAGGTATTAATCACCCGATAGATTTTTTCATAGGAGAGAAATTAAGTAGTCTGGGATGGGATTACCTCCCTGCGGCATCTAAGGAAAAATTAATTCGAAGAGTTTCATTTGATCTGACTGGATTGCCGCCAACACCGACAGAACTGAAAGAGTATATTAATGATTCTTCTTCTGATGCTTACTCCAAGATGGTGGATCGTTATTTGGCTAAAACTGCTTATGGAGAAAGAATGGCATCGCACTGGCTTGATATTGCCAGATATTCAGACACTTACGGATACCAAGTTGATAGAGACCGATTCGTATGGCCGTGGCGGGATTGGGTGATATCGGCCTTTAATGATAATAAGCCATACAGTGATTTTGTTAGGGAACAGATTGCAGGTGACATGTTACCAAATGCAACTGAAGAGCAGATTCAGGCTACTACATTCTCACGACTGCATCCTCAAAAGGTAGAAGGCGGAAGTACTGAAGAAGAGTTCCGGGTAGAATATGTGGCCGATCGATTACACACATTCGGGACGGCTTTCTTGGGACTGGCACTTGAATGCGCTCGTTGTCATGATCACAAATATGACCCAATTTCGCAGAAAGAATATTACCAGTTATTTTCTTATTTTCAGAACATATCAGAGTCAGGTCTTTACTCCTATTTCACCTCCGCTGTCCCAACACCTACCATGAGGGTCATGGATGATTCAAAAAAGGCTAAGTATAAAGACCTTAGACAGAAAGTGGATGTTGTTCAGGACGCTGTAGTGACTGGGGTCAGTGAGCGTTTCGAAGGATGGGTACGAGCGAACCCAAAAGGTGAAATCAAGGGGCAAATTTTATATCAGGATTTTGAAGGTGATCTGGGGCGTAATTCCAGTGTTCCAGGTAAAATTGGTAAGGCAATTAAATTGACAGGTGATGATGCGTTTGGGACCAAAGTTGGTAATTTCAGAAGGTATCAGCCCTTCAGTGTTTCATTATGGATGAAAACCCCGGATCTCAAAGAAAGGGCGGTGGTTTTTCATCGGTCCAGGGCTTGGACGGATTCGGGTAGTAGAGGCTACCAATTGCTGATAGAACAAGGAAAATTGAGTTGGTCGCTTATTCACTTTTGGCCAGGGAATGCATTGCGGATTAAAACAAAGCAACAGCTCGTTACTGAAGATTGGGTTCATGTGACTGTAAGTAATGACGGATCAAGTTCAGCCTCAGGGCTAAAAATATATATTAATGGCGCTGAGGCTGAATGTGATGTCATCCGAGATCATCTATACAAGGGAATTACGGGTGGAGGCGGAGACAATATTACCATTGGCGAACGTTTTCGTGACCGTGGGTTTAAGAATGGATTAGTTGATGAGTTCAGAGTCTTCAATAGAGAACTGACTCCTGTCGAAATTATGAGCTTGATCAGTGGTGATCAATTTGAACCGGATTTGGAATATTATACTTCGGCAATTGATCCAGAATCCCTTCAACGCAAGGAACAAGTGGAAAAGGCTCGTGCTGACTTGGCAAATTTTCAGGACGGGTTGCGGGAAATTATGGTAATGCGTGAATTGGCTGAACCTAAACGTTCTTACATACTGGAGCGTGGGGCTTATGATAAGCGTGGTGAGGAAGTATTTGCTGGCACTCCTTCCTTTTTGCCTGGGGATGGAGGTTCTGACCGTCTAGATCTCACCGAGTGGTTAATTTCTTCAGAGAATCCTTTAACATCTAGAGTCGCGGTGAATCGTTTTTGGCAGATGTGTTTTGGAGAAGGGTTAGTGAGAACACCTGAAGACTTTGGTAGTCAGGGACAGATACCCACTCATCCAGAACTACTCGATTGGTTATCTCACTATTTTATTAGTTCTGGTTGGGACATTAAGAAGCTATTACGCCTTATTTTAACTTCTTCTGCTTATAAGCAAGGTTCAGATGTTCCCAAAGAAAGATTAGTTAAGGATCCTGAGAACCGATTCATCAGTCGAATGTCACGTACAAGACTTTCTGCAGAGATGATACGTGATCAATCATTGGCAGTTTCCGGATTATTGTCTCCAAAGCTTGGCGGTCCTCCGGTCAAGCCGTATGAAGTGACCGAGTCATTCAAACCTATGGGAAGGGATAAGGGAGAAGGTCTATACCGTAGGAGTCTCTATACTTTCTGGAAAAGGACAGGACCGGCTCCAGTCATGATGGCTCTGGATGCTTCAAAAAGAGACGTTTGTAGAGTTAAAAGAGAAAGAACTTCAACGCCTCTGCAAGCTTTAGTTCTGTTGAATGATCCTCAAATTAATGAGGCTTCAAGGGCATTTGGTGAAAGGATTTACCAAAAGAATAAAGGGCAGATAAGGCTGATTATAATTGAAATGTTTACCAATGTAACCAGTCGTAGCCCATCTGAGAAAGAGATAAACTTAATGGAAGGGCTTTACCAAGAACAGAGAGATGCATTCATGAAGGATCCAGAATCTGCAAAAAAATACCTAGCAGTAGGTGATTCACCTCATGATAAGACAATACCTACAGAAAATGCCGCGGCTCTGAGTGTTTTGGGATCTGCTTTATTTAATTTTTGGGAAAGCGTGGCCAAATACTAAAGTTTGCCGACAGACCAGACCAGACCTCTTGCTAATAGATCAATAAATACTTGATCTTTGAAAGTCTCATCGGAGTGACCATAAGTAGTACCGAATACACGCGCCTTACCGAATTCAGTGGTCCAAATCACGGCATGTTTTTTACCGGTCCTCTCACTGACTGAGAATGCGAGCGGTTTGCTATTAGGCCATAGTTTTTCAATGACATATAACTCGTCTTTAGGTGTGATCCATTTTTCTGGAAATCCATTCATGATAGGATGTTTTTTAGCAAATGGGATGACAGGATATTGAGCCTTGTGCTCGTGACGTTTACTGGTTACTCCTAAGAATTTTCTCCAATCATCAATTTTTGCTGAACGATATGTGTGCATTGCGCAATGTATTACAAGGGCTGGCTTTCCTGATTCATGGGCCTTTGTAATTTTGCGGATATAGTCTGAATTCACTGTGTCTGCAAAACATTCATTATGAATAACGACATCATAGGGATCGGCCCATTTAGGATCGTCATACAATGAGATCTGTGCGCGCGTTCCTTTCCCTCCTTCATTTATTACAGTGAATTCAATATTAACTTGTTTTTCGATGCCTGTAGTGAGTGCGGTGGCCTGGAAAGAATAATTGTGACAGCATCCACCTGTAATTAGAAGAGCCTTAATTTTTTCCCCCGAATATAATTTCTTTTGTCCAATTTTTTTCTCTGATTCGGCAAATGATGTAAATGGAATTGCCGTAAAAGCGATGTATAGGGCTATTTTATGGATCATAAATTTATGATATCACTATCATATGTAATAGAGGAAGTTAAACTTTGATTGAAATAATTTCTTTTTCTTTAGATAGTAATTAATTATGAATCGTCATTTATGCGTTGGTGAGGAATCCAATTTTGGCATGAGCCGTAGGAGAGTTCTGAACCGGTTTGGGATGGGGCTCGGAGGTATGGCGCTCTCAGAAATGATTTCTAATGGGAGTGCTTCAACGAATGGGTCGGAGCAGAAGACTCATTTTCCAGCTAAGGCGAATAGAGTCATTTACCTTTTTCAGAGTGGCGGACCTTCTCAAATGGATCTGTATGATCATAAGCCTATTTTAAAAGAACGCCATGGCCAGCAGTTGCCTGAAGAAGTCAGGAAGGGTCAGAGACTAACTGGCATGTCTGGAAACCAATCCTCTTTCCCTCTTGCTGGATCACCTTTCAAATTTTCACAGTATGGACAGAGTGGTCAATGGATGAGCGAAATTTTACCGCACACTGCCAAGGTAGCTGATGAGCTATGCATAGTGAAATCAATGCATACTGAAGCAATTAATCATGGACCGGGAGTGACCATGCTTCAGACTGGATCCCAATTTCCAGGCAGACCAAGTATAGGTGCATGGTTGAGTTATGGTTTGGGGTCCGCGAATAAAAATCTACCGACCTTTGTTGTCATGGTCACGAAGAATAAGGGAGGGCAGCCCCTAGTTTCGCGTCTCTGGGGAAGTGGGTTTCTGCCTTCAGAGTTTCAGGGAGTAAGGTTGCGTTCTGGAAAGGACCCAGTGCTATATCTTAACAATCCGAATGGAATCACGAGATCGGGCAGAAGAAAGATGTTGGATAAGCTTGTTGATTTGCACCGACTGCAAATCGAACAAGATTCTGATCCGTTAATTGAAGGTCGAATAGCAGAGTATGAACTCGCTTATCGAATGCAGTCCTCAGTCCCTGAGGTGACTGATATTAGTGATGAGCCTAAACATGTACTAGACCTTTACGGAAAGGATGTAAATAATCCTGGATCCTTTACCGCGAACTGTTTACAGGCTCGCAGATTAGCCGAGAGGGGCGTGCGGTTTATACAATTATATCATCCTGGATGGGACCAGCACGGTGGACTGGTAGGAGGGATCAAAGGACAGTGCTCTGAAACTGACCAAGCATCGGCTGCACTGGTCACTGATTTAAAGCAGAGAGGATTACTTGATGATACTCTTGTCATTTGGGGAGGGGAGTTTGGACGCACTAATTATTGCCAAGGTAAATTAAACGGTAACAATTTTGGCAGGGATCATCATCCGCGTTGTTTTTCATTATGGATGGCAGGCGGTGGAGTGAAGGCCGGTACGTCTTATGGAAGCACAGATACTTTAGGGTATAATGTCCAGAAGGATCCAGTCCATGTCCATGATTTTCATGCTACAATGCTGCAACTGTTGGGAATTGATCATGAAAGACAGACATTTAAGTATCAGGGCCGTCGTTTCAGATTAACGGATGTGCACGGGCGTGTCGTGAAGGGTATTCTTGCCTAAGACCCCATTAACCTCTTACAGGTAATCTCAATTACGGGGAACGGCGCTTAGCGCTTTTGATTAGATTTAATGACTTTGCGTTTTCCGAATATTGAGGATCCGACGCGTACGGAAGTTGATCCTTCTTCAATCGCAACATGGAAATCATGACTCATTCCCATTGATAGGCCTGGTAACTTAATTCCATTTATTTGTTCCAGTTCGTCTCTAAGGTTTCTTGCGGCGGCAAATTCGGGC
>JABSSR010000368.1 GCA_013213965.1 Verrucomicrobiales bacterium
TAATATCGTCTTCTTCACCTATAAAAATAACAGCCGGACATTTACGAATGCCTTCGTACAAAAAAGGGTAAACTTTATACAATAGGTCATAAAGCAATACCCCATTTAGATTTGGCATATGGTAACCAAAAATGAACAAGGAATAAGGGCGTTTGATAGCCATTTCATATGCATATTCGGCGCTAGGTGACGTATCTATTCCGATATTTAAGAGGTTTGACACACTATCACGCAAGAGCCTAAGGGTTCCAGTGTCATGGTATGAAGCGAGAACACGAAAGGAATCCTTGTTTTCTGTTGATTGATTAGCGTCCATGAATTGATAGTTTAACCTGTTAATAAATTTTATCTACCAACAAACTTTTAACTGTGTCTGATAAACGAAATTTTAGTCAGGAAAACATTTCTATTCGTGGTGCACGGCAACATAACTTAAAGAATATTAGTGTTGATATACCAAGGTCACGGTTCGTTGTCATCACTGGCATGAGCGGTTCAGGTAAATCCTCACTCGCCTTTAATACATTGTATGCTGAGGGTCAGAGAAAGTATGTTGAAAGTTTATCAACGTATGCGAGGCAATTTCTTGATCAACTTGAGAAGCCTGAAGTTGACTCAATCGAAGGACTGTCGCCCGCGATAGCCATAGAGCAGAGGCACGCATCTCTTAACCCTAGGTCAACGATAGCGACATCAACTGAAATTTATGATTACATGAGGGTTTTATACTCATCAATTGGTATACCTCATGACCCAGAGACCGGAGAAGTGATAACGAGGCTCAGTATAGGTGAAATTGTCGAAAATATTATTAGTTTACCGGTGCAAACAAAAGTTGTCATACTTGCACCAATACTAACACCTAAAGGTGCGGACATTAGATCTGTTCTGGATAGGCTTAAAAGAAATGGTTTTGTCAGGGCCAGATTAAATGGCCAAGAGGTTGAACTTGATGACGATCTCCCGAGCTGTTCAAGGCATAAAAAGAATACTATCGAGGCAGTTATTGATAGGATAGTCATTAAAGATGAAATACGCTCTAGACTATTTGGTTCGGTAGAAACGGCGCTGCGGTGGGGTGATCAAAATATAGAGGTACTGATTCAGGAACCTGAGACTTCCGAGTGGAAGAATTCAGTTTACACGACAACATTTAAGAATCCTAATACCGGTTTCTGCATGCCGGAACTAACTCCTAAACATTTTTCCTTTAACAGCCATTTAGGAGCTTGTGAACACTGCCAAGGCATAGGCTCGATATTACAGGCTGATTTGCACTTATTCATTGCGGATCAACAGATGACAATTTCTGAAGGTGCAATCAAATCGTGGTGGGCAAGAAATAAGAAACTTAAGGCTATTCACGACAAACAAATAAAGTCACTTTGTGTGGCACTAGACGTATCGATAGATACAAAATACTGTGACTTGAGTGACGAATTTATTAATATTGTTTTTAATGGAGCCAATGACGAACAGCTTATCAAAGGGTTGAGACATGAGGGACTTCTGAATCAGGCGCAAAGACTTTACAGCACAAGTAAAAGTGAGATCACCAGACAGAATGTCAGGAGATTCATGAATCCGAAAGAATGTCTAGCATGCAAAGGGAAAAGACTTAAACCTGAAATTCTTTGTGTAACACTGAATCATCCTGAGCGTGGAAACACCTCCATAGATCAGTTCTCTTCATTTAATGTTGCAGAAGCCTTGAATTTTGTTGAAGGAATGAATTTAAGTGAAGATGAACATTTAATTTGCGGCGAACTTTTAAATGAGATTTCTAAGCGTCTGCAATTTCTTCGAAAAGTTGGCCTTACATATTTAAATTTAGATCGAGAGAGTGGCACTTTATCAGGTGGAGAATCTCAAAGAATACGCCTTGCAACTCAAATTGGATCTGGTCTTTCAGGTGTTTTATATGTACTCGATGAGCCAAGCATTGGACTACACCAAGCCGATAATAAAAAGCTAATTCAGGCATTCAAAGAGTTAAGAGATCTAGGGAACACAGTCATTGCTGTTGAGCATGACACAGAAACTATTGAAGCGGCTGACTATGTAATAGACCTTGGACCGGGGGCTGGACCTCGTGGAGGTGAGGTTATTGCCAAGGGAACACCTGAACAAATCAAATCCAATAATAAGTCAATTACGGGTAAATACCTAAGCAATGAACTTAAAATTAATATACCCAAAACAAGGATCGTGCCTCCTGGCAAAGTTAATGGAGATGAGTCATTTGATTGTGGATGGATTACAATTGAGAAAGCATCGGAAAATAATCTTAAGGATGTAAACGCTTCATTTCCCGTTGGGTGCATCACATGTGTTAGTGGTATATCAGGTAGTGGAAAATCGACCCTCGTTGATGATATTTTAAGAAAGGCCCTTTTCAGAAAGTTATATCAATCAAAGGATATACCTGGAAAGCACATGCGAATAACTGGGCTTAATCAGATAGACAAGGCTGTTGTTATTGATCAGTCTCCGATCGGAAAGAGCCCAAGGTCAAATCCTGTCACTTATAGTGGGGCCTTTACTGAAATGCGTAAATTATTTGCTCAATTACCTACATCAAAGATCAGAGGTTATGGAATAGGCAGGTTCAGTTTTAATGTGAAAGGAGGTCGTTGCGAGCATTGCCGAGGTGATGGTTCCATCAAAATAGACATGCATTTCTTAAGTGATGTATACGTCAAATGTGAAATATGTAATGGGAAAAGGTATAATCAGGACACGCTGGACATTACCTATAAGGGTAGAAATATATCAGAGGTATTAGAGATGAGTATTGATGAAGCTTCACAATTCTTTGTGAGAATACCTCAAATATATTCAAAGTTAAGAACCATGAGCGAAGTTGGTCTTGGCTATATAAAGCTAGGACAAGCTGCAAACACATTATCAGGAGGTGAAGCTCAACGGTTAAAACTAGCTTCGGAACTTTCAAAGAAATCAACTGGAGACACGATATATCTACTCGATGAGCCCACGACAGGTCTTCACTTAGCTGATATAGATACCCTGCTCAAGGTACTAATGAAGCTTAGAGAGGCAGGGAATACGTTGATTATAATTGAACACAATCTTGATGTATTAAAATGTGCTGATTGGATCATAGATATGGGTCCTGAGGGTGGTCCTGATGGTGGCAGGATCATTGCAGAAGGGTCACCAGAAGAAGTTTCAAAGTGTGGAGAAAGCGCTACCGCCGCATTTTTAAAACAGTACCTATAAAATTTTAGATAACGCGGTCATTGCCACCGTCAATAGAGATCTGCGAGCCCGTAGTTTTAGAAAAAACAGGACCGCACATAGTAGCTACCATAGCGCCCACATCGGCTGATCGGATTTCTGTTTTCATAAGATTTCTAGTCTTATATTCATCAATCGTCAGGCCGTACCTTTCTGCTGAACGGGCAAGAGCTTCGGGGGTCCATAACTTCGTATCAAAGACGGCGTCCGGATGGATTATATTGCACCTTACCCCATGTGGAGCCAATTCTAAGGCGGCCACTCTGCATAACTGAGTGAGTCCTGCCTTGGCACACGAATAGCTTCCAGCTCCTGCGCCAGGAGCTATAACATTTCTAGAACCTACTAAAACAATTGAGCTTTCGATTCCTCGTTTAATATATGGAATTGAATGCTTAAGCAGTACTTGATGGCTTGTCAGATTAACGGCCATCGATTTATCCCAATTATCTTGGTTCATCTTATCTAGATAAGCACCAGCAGTGAAAATGCCAGCATTACTGACGAGCATGTCAATGCCTCCAAATGCTTTAATGACATCTTCGATGACTGATTTAACCTTGTTCTCGTTAGTGAGGTTAACGACTTTCCCAAAGGCACCGATTTTGGTCATTTCCGATTCAATTTCTGGATTAAGATCTAGCCCTACAACAATTGCTCCAGCTTTGGCTAGGGCCTGTGCACAAGCAAAACCAATCCCGGCAGCAGAGCCTGTAACGATTGCAACTTTACCTTCATGAGGAGAGGTAGTGTTGATTGAATCTTTTAGTTTAGCCTGTTCAAGATCCCAGTATTCAATATCGAACAACTTTTTCGCAGATAGCGGTTTCCAGCCACTCAAACCAAATTCTGAGTACTGAATACTTTTTATCGTATGCTTTACAATATTAGAAACAATTCGTGTCTCACTGAGGTTTTTACCAAATGAAATAATTCCCTGACCAGGACATATTGCCCATCGGGGTGAAGGGTCAAGCATGGTCATTGATGAGTCTGAATATTTATTAAAATAGTCAGAATATCGTTGCGCATACTTATCGATTGCTCGTTGTGGATCGTCGTCAATTATGACAGGAATTCGTTTGGTACGGATGACATGATCAGGTGTTAATGGGCCACGCGAAGCTAACGATGAGACGCCTGTTATTTCAGAGAAACCGCAAGCTAAATCTGAGTCATCTAGTGAGCTAATGACGGGTGATTTCGCCCATTCAGATGCGATTCCCCTGATCGATGAAAGAGTTAAATGATCTATGGGTTTAGCCTTGGATTTAGCTAAAGATTTGCCCTTAAAAGCTTTTCTAATAAATCTTTCAGCTTTTGATACAAACTCAATCATTAGCTCATAACTTGTACGAGCATCATTGTGAAAAGTGAATATGCCATGATTCATAACAATTAATGCATCTAGCTTATCGAGATCTGCGGCTTTAAGTTTTTTCAGGATTGCCTTAGCCAGTATGAATCCGGGCATGACGTATGGAATAACTAAAGCTCTGTCCTCATAAACCTCATTGATTATCTGCTTTGCATTAGGAGAATTAGTGAGTGAAAGGACAGCATCAGCATGTGTGTGATCAACGAATCGATGAGGGATTACGGCATGTGCGATAGCCTCTATTGATGGTGTAGATGAATTGGGATCAACCATTGAGGCTCGGCATTCACGGACCATGTCGGTATCGGATAATGTCTCAAATTCAGTTAGGCTAAGAAGTGTACTCAAGCAGCAAGGAGAAAAGTCCTTCTTATTAATGGTCCGAAGGTCAAAGCCGCTACCTTTCACATAAAGAATGTCCTTTTGGTGGCCGTAGAAATCTTTCTTCTTAATTTTTACTGATGTGTTTCCACCGCCATGAAGCACAAGATCAGAATCTGCTCCTAGAAGGAGTGAAGTATAAACGCGTTGGCCTAACAAATTACGACCAAATTTTTTAGCTTCTTTCTCGTTCCAGAGTGATTTCATTTTTTATTAATTTTGGCCCAGCTATCTCGAAGTGCAATGGTGCGGTTGAAGATCAGACTCTCCTGTGTTGAATTCTTAGAATCGATGCAAAAATAGCCTTTTCTTTCAAATTGATAGCTTGTCCCCTCAGATGCATCTGCTAAATGTGGCTCTAGCTTGCTATTTTCTAAGACAGTTAAGGCTTCAGGATTGAGAGCTGTTCTCCAATCATCTTCTGCTCCTGGTTCCTCAACAGTAAATGAGCGTTCATATAATCGGATTTCAGCGCTTACAGCTTCTTTGAAAGGGACCCAATGAATGGCTGCTCTGACCTTTCTTCCCTCAGGATTCTTTCCTAATGTTAAGGGGTCATATGTGCATTTAAGTTCAATTATACTGCCTTCAGAATCCTTGATAACTTCATCGCAAAGTATGCAGTAGGAATAACGCAATCTAACTTCTGATCCTGGACTCAAACGGTAATATTTTTTTGGAGGATCCACCATGAAATCATCTCTTTCGATATAGACAGTGCCAGAAAGAGGTATTTCACGAGTTCCGAGGCTGTCATCTTCAGGATTATTGACAGCCTTCATAATTTCCTGGTGATCATTGCCTGGCCAGTTAGTAATGGTAACTTTTATTGGATCAAGTACCACCATTCTTCGTAATGCTTCTCTGTTCAGTTGTTCTCTTATTGAATGCTCCATCATGGCTATATCGGTGATACCGCTGAACTTGGTCACTCCAACCATCTTACAAAATGTTCTCAAAGCTTCAGGAGGATATCCTCTGCGTCGCATTCCAGAAAGTGTGGACATACGAGGATCGTCCCACCCATCAACGTGACCTTCTTCGACCATTTGAATTAAGCGACGCTTGCTCATTAAAGTGAAGGTTGGTTGAAGTTTTGAAAACTCAATCTGTCGTGGTTGATGAGGGACAGGTAAATTATCAATGAACCACTCATAGAGTGGTCTGTGCTGTTCGAACTCAAGAGTGCATATCGAATGAGTAATTGCTTCGATAGCATCACATTGGCCATGAGCAAAGTCATAACTTGGATAAACACACCAGTCATTACCTGTGCGGTGATGCTCTGCATGGAGTATTCGATAAATTACGGGATCTCTGAGATTGATGTTGGGGTGGGTCATATCAATCTTTGCCCTTAAAACTTTTTCCCCATCCTTAAAATCACCTATCCTCATTTTCTCAAAGAGTTCCAGACTTTCATTGATAGACCTGTCCCTGAAGGGGCTGTCCTTGCCGGGCTCTGTTAAAGTACCACGATATACTCGGATCTGATCAGCGCTCAAATCATCCACGTAAGCCTTCCCTTCATTAATTAGGAATAGGGCCCATTCATAAAGTTGTTCGAAGTTGTCAGATGCAAAATACAAATGATCTCCCCAGTCAAATCCAAGCCATCTGATGTCCTCCTTGATTGATTCAACATACTCTGTCTCCTCTTTAGTGGGATTGGTGTCATCGAAACGTAAATGGCATCGTGCGCCCTTAGCACTATTTTCTTCGGCAATACCAAAGTTAAGACAAATTGATTTAGCGTGACCAAGATGAAGATAACCATTCGGTTCAGGTGGGAACCTGGTCACTGAAGTGATATGTTTGCCTGTCTCCAAGTCCTCACGAATTATTTCTCTAATAAAATCAGAGCTTTGGTTGGTGTTACTACTTTCAGACATTATAAAATTTACTCTGCATTATGGCACAGCAGCATTCTTATTCCACTGAGATTTGTTAGATACTTGATCATTGTTGAATAAGAAATCAAAATCACAGACGTGAGTAATTTAACAATAAGAGAAGCTGTAGAATCAGATAACGATCAAATTCATCAATTGATTATGGATTTGGCTGAATTCGAAAAAATAAAAGACACTGTAGAAGCCGATAAGGATTCTACTTATGCGGCGCTATTTGGGAATGATCCATCGGCAGAAGCAATCGTTGCAGAAGTTGACATGAAAATAGTAGGCACAGCTATTTTCTTTCATAATTATTCCACTTTCATTGGTAAAAGAGGCCTTTACTTAGAGGACATTTACGTTAGACCGGAACATCGTGGAAATGGAATAGGAAGAAGCATCCTTTCCCGACTGGCAAGGATCGCGGAGCAAAGAGATTGTGGTCGAATGGAGTGGACTGTTCTCGATTGGAACACCAAAGCTATAGATTTCTATGATGAGTTGGGAGGGAAGATACTAGATGAATGGAAAATTGTAAGGTTAAACGCTGAGGGCATTAAAAAAGTTTCTCATAATTTATAAGCTTTCAATTCTTCTGGAAGAATAATAATGGGGATCAAACGCCCTTCAATTTGCCTTCAGATATTCTGAACACATGGTCCCCCATTAATTTGGCTTCCGATGCAGAATGTGTGATGTGTAGTACTGTGAAATTTTCCTGTTGATGAAGTTTCTTTATCAGTGAACAGGCTTTTTCTCTGCTGTCCTCATCCAGAGAACTTAGCGGTTCGTCGAGGCAAACGAGGTTCGGCTTTGAGGCTAATGCGCGTGCCAAAGCAACTCTTTGCGATTCACCTCCACTCAGTCCTGCAGGTTTTCTGGAGAGTAAATGTTCTATTTCAAGAGAATCTGCTAATTCTTCTGCCCTTTCAAAAGCTGCTGGTTTTTTCCAGCCTCTGACTATGGGACCAAATGCAATCTGTTCCTTAACTGTCATAGTTGAAAAAAGAACACCCTCCTGTGGAACGTATCCCAAGTGACGGTCGCCGGGCCGAAAATTAGTAACATCAATTCCGTCTAATATTATCTTTCCTGATTTAATTTTTTTGAGACCACAAATAGATTCAACTATTGTTGTTTTTCCTGATCCTGAACTTCCCATGAGCACGCCGTACTTTGATTCAGGTATTTCCAATGACACGTTCTCCAGAGTGAATTGTCCTAACTTAATTGATATGTTTTGGAGTGATATCATAGTATTACCAAATTCTTTTCTTACTCCCTAGTAATCGAACCATAATAAGGACAATTAATGCAGCACTGACCATTAAAAATGAAACAGCAACTGCGCCTTCGAGATTGCCAATGGAGATTTCAAGAAACACAGTTGTGGCAAGCACTTCAGTCTTTCCTCTCGTGGCACCAGCAAAAACAAGAATAGGACCAAATTCACCTAAGGCTCGGGCCCAAGCTAATATCCCAGCTGTCATGATTCCGAAACTGGCTTGAGGTAATACAACCTTCCAGAAAGCCTTACTCTTATTACAACCTAATGTCAGGGCCACATTCTCTTGTCTAGGGTCAAGGCTTTCAAATGTGTTTCGCATTGTACGAATTGCAAATGCGCAGGAAACGGTGAACTGGGCGAGGATGATTGCAGGTACCTTATAAGTGATACCTGTTGGCAGATCAAAAACTGGACTATTAGGTAATATTCCTCTTAAGAATTTGAGGATAGTAGCGCACCACTCTTCAATGGATTTATCAAACAGAATCACTTGGTTGAATAATATTAACAGGCTTAGACCTATCACTAGTGGCGGAAGCACAATTGGTATATCGATTATCGAATCAAAAAATCTCTTAAGTGGAAATTTGAATCTAGTCAGTATGTAACCAGTTGGTACTGCAACGATTATTGAGAGAACTGCTGTTATCCAGCAAGTCTGCATGGTAAGCCAGATTGATGCGCGAATTGATTTATCATTAAGCGCTTCTTTGATGTTATCTAAAGAAGTGTAACTGGCATCGGCATATAACAGTGCAATTATTAGTGCAAAATACATGCCGCCCGCTGTCCACATGGCAGCGTAAAAAGGGAAGTCTGATGATACTTTTTTATTGTTCACTGGGTTAACTTTTGATTTCCCATTGGAATCCGTATTTTAGAAAATCTTTTCTAGATTCATTACCAGTCAGAGCATCAAGTAACCTTTTCATCAAATTTTTATGACTAGAATCTGATCCTATTGCGAATGGCTGAATTGCTACCGCCATAGGCTCGTCAATATCGACAATAAAAGCGTCTTCAAGGGTCGAAGGATTAGCCATTGCGTTACTTCTATAAACAATAACAGCATCCAGGGATCCTGCTCTTAGTTGGTTAACTAGGAAATCTCCAGTAGCAGAATCAAGGAGGAGATTTTTTTTTAGGTTAAGATTTAAATGTTCAAATAAACGTACGGTGAGTGCACCGAGGGCCGATTTTTCAGGGTGAGCCACTCCTATTCGCAACCCATTTCCAGTGAGATCATTTAATGTTTTGATGGTCCCTTTCATTTCATTCCTAGCAAGGATGATCATGTCATTGGAACTGACATTTGTGGGTGAATCAAAGAGATCTTTTACGTCATTCATGAATGAAACATCACATGAAAAATAAGCGTCTGGTCTGGCGCCAGCTTTCATTTGTGATACTAAAACTCCACAACCGTTAGGCACTAACTGTACACTAACCCCCTCGCGTGACTCAAATTGCTCAACGCGTGATCTAATTGCAGGAGAAAGCATGGCTCCGGTATAAAGTAAAATTTCAGGTCTTTCTGACCACTCATCACCAACGGTTATTTGATAACCCTCTTCAGAGAATATTTTCTGTCCACGATCATTAGAGCTAAGGAATCTTGCAAATTTCAATGCTGCAGGAGCATTTGTCGTGGAATTTAACAATCCGATAGTGACTGACTTTTTCTTGGACTCAAATTCAGGCAAGGAGACAAAGCTAAGTTCTTGATATTGGTTCGCTATAGCGTCCCAAGCAAATCCCACATCAGCTGAACCTAACTTTATATCATTAGCGACTTCGTTCACGGTGGGTTTCATAACAATTGCTTTTGATGACAAAGTTTCCCAGTGACCGGTTCCAACGAGGACCTTCTTGGTGAATTTGCCTATTGAAGCAGCTTCTGGATTGGCCAAAACAATCCTGATACTCTTACCCTCAATTAGATCATTTAGGCTTTTAATGTTTAAAGGATTCCCTCCCTTCACAATGAGTCCGGCCATTAGGCTGCAAACTGGAATGGATTCGGTTAATAAGCCTTTTTGTCTAGCTATCTCAATGTAACTGGTATCAGCAGCCAAGTACAAATCTCCTATGTTAGAAGCTTCTATATTGCCTAGCAGCGTTCCTGAACCTGCGAATTGAAGTCTAATGTCTACATTGAATGTATCCTCGTACTCTCTTGCTACGCGCTCCATTGGAATTCTCATTCCGGCAGCACAGTAAACAATTAATTCGGACGGCACCTTCTCATCGCTGCGATCAATGAAAAAGTAGAGAGGAATTACCAATGTAAGAAGCAATACTATAAAAATAAACTTTGACCTATTCATGCTTAATAATGTCAGCCACAAGCCATGCAATCTTCACGCTTAGATATTAACTTTATTTTTCTTACATCCATCGATGAGGCATCGATTCTTACAAGTTTCCCTAGTGAAGCATTATCGAAATCGCACAATAATTTTATTCCTTCAATGACGCCGATCTGAGCAACAAGAGCTGATACAGCTCCAAGTACTGGGAACCTTCTTTTCCAATGTAATGGCTCTTCAGGATAGATGCATTTCAGGCAAGGAGTGATTCCTGGAAGTATCGGCATTACTTGGCCTTCCATAGAATACATTGCACAGTCAATTAGCTTCTTTTTATTTCTAATGGCAATTTCATTCAGAATAAATCGCTCTTCAAAGAGTGGAGCACATCCAAAAATAATATCTGCATCATGCGCAAGCTTAATGATGTTCATGTTATTAACATTTTCGTCAATGGCTACTACTTCAATGTCGGAATTAAATCTTTTGAGTGTTTGTGCAGCACACTGAACTCTTGACTGTCCAATATGGTCTCTGGACATTAATATCTGACGGTTAAGATCATCCTCACGGAGATTTCCGGCGTGCGCTAAAATCAGCTTGCCAATTCCGGCAGCGGCTAGGCTCA
>JABSSR010000369.1 GCA_013213965.1 Verrucomicrobiales bacterium
ATTTCAGGTTTACCCCCACCCTTGCCTCCAATGATCGGAGCCAACTTAGAAATGAGTTCTCCAGCATGAAAACGATCTATGAATTCAGAAGAGACTGAGATTCCCAGGTGAACTTTATCTGAATCGATAACAGTTAAAATCCCAACACCTGAAAATTGTTTTTTCTTCAGTCCATTTAAAAGTTCCTGCAAAAGTGCGGGCGTTCCTTCAAAGTTATGCACTATCAGAGGCACCTCGCCCTGAGCATCTGAAATTAGACTAGAGAGCATTGAATCTGCCTCTGCTACTGCATTTGCTGATTGTCTTTTCTTGAGAGTCTTATCTGCATTAACTAAGGCATCCCTAAGAGAATTCCTGAAGAGAATCCAGGTCTCAATCTCTGAATCGTTACCCGTCATAGCAGGTATGCCTTGGCTATCATCACCGAGAGATTGAATGGCCAATTCAAACTTCTGCTGTAATTCATGGGATTCCTCTTTGAGGGCAGAAATTCTTTCCTCAACAAATTGCTGGGCAGCAATACCACAGACCGCCTCAATGCGTCGGACACCTGCAGAAATGGCCCCTTCACTTTTGATCTTGAATAATCCGACGTCGCCCGTATTTCTGAGATGAGTTCCACCACACAGCTCCATCGAATAACCGTTCAGGTCCGAATCAGATCCGCCGATCTGAACAACCCTGACCATATCACCATACTTGTCTCCAAAGAACTGCATGATGTCTTTTCTATCTCTAATGTCAGCATGTTGCACCTCATTCCAGAAGACAGGGTCATTGTCAGAGACCTTTTCATTTACTAATCTTTCTACAGCCAAGACCTGATCAGGTTGCAAGGCATCACTGTTAAAATCAAAACGGAGCCGACCATTATCCACTAAGGACCCCTGCTGGGCCACCTCAGAGCCCACGACCTCATGCAATGCCCAGTGCATTAAATGGGTCGCTGTGTGGTGTGTTTCAATCATTCTTCTACGATCAGAATCAACCTTCAAGGTCACATTAATGGGCTTGCCTTCCCACGAACTGATCCCTTCCTCAATGCGAAGACAAAAGGCTGCACCGACCTGAGTCACATCCAATATCAAAATACTTTCACCGCTGACTACTAATTGACCATGATCACTGACCTGACCACCTTTCTCAGCATATAGAGGGCACCTATCCACGATCGCGTAATACTCTCCATCACGTTCAAGCAATTCGATGATGCGTGCAGCCGATTCATTCTCATCAAATCCGGTAAATTCTGTCTCAACATCAGACTTAAAGTCCAAAGCAGCAATGACTTCAGATTGTGTATTGCCCTTGCTTATTTTTTGGTGCTCCTCTAGACAATTGGAGTAATCCTGCATATCAACACGTAATCCACATTCAGAAGCCATCAGTTCTGTAAGATCAATGGGAAACCCATAAGTGGATTCCAGATCAAAGGCAGTCTTTCCTGAAAATACATCGCCTTCTGTCCTTTTCTGTTCCGTCTCGAAGAGTTTCATTCCTCGATCAATGGTTTGCCCAAAAAGCAATTCCTCCGCGTTGAGCAACTCAATGATTGTCTCTTTTTTTGTACTTATTTCAGGGAAAATATCACCAAACTCAGAAACGAGTGTTGGAATCAAAGAACTAAGAAATGGCACGTCCTTTCCTAGCCCCAACGAACGTCCAAACTTAACGGCCCTTCGCAAGACTCTCCTCAACACATAATTGCGGCCCGCATTTCCCGGCCTGATCCCATCAGCAATGGCAAAACTCAGAGTACGCAAATGATCTGCTATGACTCGGAACGCAATGTCGGTCTGTTCCTGATCTGTAAGACCTTCCTTCTTTATTGGAAGCGTGCAGCCATAGGTCCGACCACTTGCCTCTTCAAGAGCGTCAAATATCGGCCTGAAAACATCAGTCTCATAATTAGAAATTGGCGCTGAAAAATCAGTGAACCCGGCCGTTCCCTGAATCATAGAACAGGCACGTTCGAAACCCATTCCTGTATCAACGTGACAGGCCGGAAGAGGCTTAAAGGTTCCATCAGGTTCAGCATTGTACTGAATAAAAACCAGATTCCATAACTCAATGCAGCGCGCGTCATCATCATTTACAAATTCTCCTTTAGTATCTCCTTCAGGTGTCAGATCCACATGAATTTCAGAGCATGGTCCACAAGGTCCGGTGTCTCCCATCATCCAGAAATTATCTTTCTTGTTGCCATTAACTATGTGCACAGCAGGATCAAGACCGGCCCGTTCAAATACCAACTGCCAGTGCTTGTAAGCTTCCTCATCAAACTCGGCTGGGTCCCCTTCGTCCGGCATATAAACAGTCGCAAAGAGACGGGAAGGAGGAAATCCCCACCGATCAACAAGAAGTTCCCAAGCCCATTCGATGGCCTCTTTTTTGAAGTAATCACCGAATGACCAATTACCCAACATCTCGAAGAGTGTCTGGTGATATGTATCAAATCCAACATCATCAAGATCATTATGCTTGCCTCCTGCACGGATGCACTTCTGCGTATCAGCTGCCCTAGGAGGTTCATAGGGTGCCTTTTGTGTCCCAAGAAAGAAAGGTACGAATTGATTCATCCCAGCATTAGTGAACAGGAGCCCAGGAGATTCAGGCAACAATGATGAGGACGGAACGATAGAATGTTCCTTCTCTTTGAAGAAATCTAAAAAGGACTGTCGAATCTCTTTGGAGGTCATTGATATGAACAAAAAAGAAAAGAACTCAACTTGCGATCAGAAGCAAACGCCGCGTTCATCTTATTTTACCTTGAATAAGAATACCTACATTCTAATGGGGGTCTGCGGATGCGGAAAAAGCACCATTGGCGCTCTTTTGGCAATAAAAACACAAGGAACCTTCATGGATGGTGACATTTTTCATTCAGAGAAAAATGTCCGAAAGATGAGCTCGGGAATGCCTCTGAACGATAAGGACAGGGAAGATTGGCTCAATGCGATCAGTGAATCAATCACTTCACATGCTGGCGCTTGGCCATTATTTTTCGGCTGTTCCGCACTCAAACGTCAATACAGGGAACTGCTAAATTCGAAGATCAAGGGAAGTAATATCCATTTCATCCATCTCAAAGGAAACCGGAAGCTTATCAGTGAACGAATGCAAGAGAGAGAAGGACATTTTATGAAATCCCAGATGGTAGAATCCCAGTTTAAAGATCTCGAAGATCTCGAAGAAGGAGAAAAAGGATTTAGCGTTCTAATCAATAATAGTCCGGAGCAGATCTGCAGAGAAATCATTGCCCATATCTGAACAACTCAACCAAACAAACCGCTCCTTTTCAGTAACGCTTCCGGATCAGGGTCTCGTCCCATGAAGTCGTGGAAAAGTTTCTGTGGATCTTCCGAATTACCTTTACTTAAAATCTTAGAACGAAATTCGAGGCCAACCTGAGGATTCATGATCCCTTCTTTAAGGAACCGGGTAAACGCATCTGCGTCGAGGACCTCTGCCCACTTATAGGAATAATAAGCAGCAGCGTATCCGGTAGGACTCGCGAAGAGATGACCAAAACGACGAGCCATCGTCGAAGCTTTGGTCAGGGTCGGGATAGTATATGCAGAAAGAAGATCTTCAGTCAGTGCATCAAGGTCGCGCCCAGGTTCCGCTTCCGAGGCCTCATTAATGTGCAATTCAAGATCAAGCTTACCAAGGCTAAGCTGACGCATCATGGCAGTGGCCGACCGATAATTGCGTGCCGCTAACATCTTGTCAAAAAGATCATCTGGGATCAGCTCGCCCGTTTCATAATGCCGGGCAAAAAGATCCAGTGATTCTCTTGCCCAACAAAAGTTCTCCATAATTTGAGATGGCAACTCAACAAAATCCCAGGCCACGTTGACTCCATTGAGCGACTTGATATCCACTTCCCCTAAAAGATGGTGTAAAAGATGCCCAAATTCATGGAATACAGTCTCAACCTCATCATGCTTCAGGAGCGCTGGTTCATTACCAACCGGAGGAGTCATATTACCGCACATCAGTCCAAGGTGAGGCGTCCTCTCTCCGACACTTTGAGGCTCCCCGGTAATAAGATAATTCATCCATGCTCCGCTACGTTTGGACTCACGGGGGAACCAGTCCGCATAAAAAGAACCCAGATGATTGCCCTTTTCTGCATCATAAATCTCGTAAAATTTAACCGATTCATGCCAGACATCAGGCCTTTCATTCGGTTCAGTGATCTTCACTCCAAAGATTTCCGTTACGATAGAGAACATCCCTTCAATCACGCTCCCTATTGAAAAGTACGGCCGCAATTCCTCATCATCAAAATCATATTCCTCCTTTCGTCTCTTCTCTGCCCAATAAGCAATTTCCCATGGTTCTAATGGGCCCGATTCATTTCCTCCTACCTGGGCCTTGTAATCTTCGAGTTCCTTAGTTTCAACATCAAAGAATGACTTTGTCCTCTTATGTAAATCCTCAACAAATCCTAGTGCTCTTTCACCATCCTTGGCCATGCGGCGCTGGAGAACCTGATCAGCAAAGTTCTCCTTTCCCAAAATTTCGGACTTTTCCTGACGAAGACTCAGTATTGTCCAAATCAGATCCGTATTATCATAATCCCCACTAGCTCCTATAGCACATGTACCCTCCCAGACCTCCTTGCGTATCGAATCTAATTCAACGTGCTCAAGGACAGGAAAAAAAGATGGAGCCTGCAAAGTAAATCTCCACTTAGGCTCATCATCAGTCGCAATGCCTTTGGACTTTGCACTTTCAAGGGCAGCCGACTTGGCAAGGTCAGGCAAGCCCGCTAAATGATCCTCTTTATCGATTACCATTTCCCAGGCATTGGTTGAATCGAGAACATTCTCTGAGTATTTTTGAGTCTTCTGAGCAAGTTCGGATTCCAGTTCCATGAGCCTTCCCTTCTTCTCGTCGGACAGCTCGGCTCCACTATTCCGAAAATCAGTAATTGTTTCATCAAGGAATCTTCTCCTTGTCAAAGATAGTGAATTTGCCTCATCCGTCTCACTGTAG
>JABSSR010000037.1 GCA_013213965.1 Verrucomicrobiales bacterium
GGACCAGGGACCGGCATCGCCCCTTTCAGGGCATTCCTCCAGGAACGTAAAAAGACCAACGCCAAAGGTGACGCCTGGTTATTTTTTGGAGAAATCCATGAACAAAGCTGCTACTTCTACAAAGATGAGTGGGAAGAATATTTAGCTGATGGAACATTGGATAAAATTTCAACTGCCTGGTCCAGGGACCAGGACCAAAAAGTCTACGTCCAGCACAAAATCATTGAGGAAGGAGCTCATTTTTGGTCATACCTAGAGAAGGGAGCGATATTTTACGTTTGCGGTGACGCTGAAAGAATGGCTCCGGACGTTGACAAGGCCCTTCATCAGGTCATTGTCGAGCATGGAGGCAAAACTGAAGAGGAGGCCGCGGAATATGTCAGCCAAATGAAAGCTGATAAGCGTTACAGGAGAGACGTTTATTGACCTCAAAGAGAATTACCAACACATTGCCTGAAAGAGGCAATGCCAGATAAAACTAAAATCGCAATTTTGGGTGGGAACTTTGACCCAGTTCATCTCGGTCATATGGGCTTAGCTGAGGAGTCAAAATCATCGATAGGCCTGGACAGGATCATTTTTCTTCCCTGCCTAAAATCTCCTCATAAGGCCAACGTCCCTTCAGCGTCTCCCGAGCAGAGGCTCGAAATACTTAGAATAGCAACTGAAGAACACGAATGGATAGATGTGTCACGTTGGGAAATTGATGGTCCCTCACCCTCTTATTCATGGATGGCGGCCGAACACTTCAAGGATAAGTTTCCCGAAGCTGAAATCTTCTGGATCATTGGCAATGATCAGTGGCAAAAAATTGAGACCTGGGCAGAACCTGAGAAGCTTGCCAAAATTCTTACCTTCATTGTGTTTCCCAGAGAAGATGAAACCCCAACACTGAAGGCAAATTTCAGAAGCGTTTTTATTGATTACCATCACGAAGCTTCTAGCACGGCAATTCGGAAGAACCTTGCAAGCAATTCAACTTCCTCATCCCTATTGAACCCTCAAGTAAAGGAATTTATCGATGAAAACAGAATCTATCAGTCGGACAATTAATCAAGAAGCCAAATCACTGATTCACTTTCAGGATTAACTAATGATGCCGGCAAATCGGACTCTCCTGAAAGAATACGATCAACGATCCTCCTCTTCCTCTCACCCCTGATCAGAAATAATATTTTCCTCGCCGCATTAATTATCGGATAAGTGAAAGTAATCCTAGTCTCCCCTTTCTGAGGAACATGATTAGAGACGACCCAACGTTCCTCTTCATTAAGGGCACTTGTCCCGGGAAAAAGTGAGGCCGTATGGCCATCCTCACCCATTCCCAGAAGAATTAAATCATGAACATAAATTCCTGAGGCTGACCTTCGGCGCAAGTTGTCCTCGTACTCTCTGGCCGCATCGACAGGATTCAATTCACCTCTCATCCGCAAAACATTATTCTTATTTAAAGGAACTTTATCGAGAAAAGAGCGGCTAGCCATCCTGTAATTACTGTCCTCATGGTCCGGAGGAACGCTCCTCTCATCACCGAAAGTGATTTCAATGTTACTCCAGTCCAACTGCGATTCAGACAACGCTTCATATACCGGCTCAGGAGTGCTTCCTCCGCAAAGGGACATTCTATAAAGTGAATCGCTAGCACCGGAGAGCGAGGAGGTTATAATGCTAACCGCGTCACCAACAAAGTCAGAAGACTCTATGAACTGCATACTAAAAAATTAGATTACCATGCCACCGTCAACGGTAAGCACCTGACCCGTAACATAGCGACCACTCTCACCGGCAAGATATTCAACTGCCGCGGCAACATCCTCAACCTCACCCAAAGAACCTAACGGGACTTTCGCCTTGATCCCCTCACGCAATTCTTCAGAGAGCGCGTCGGTCATGTCCGTGACAATAAAGCCTGGAGCAACCGCATTGACTGTGACTGCTCGACTGGCAAATTCCCGGGCAAGGGACTTCGTCAATCCAATGAGCCCGGCCTTGCTGGCTGCATAATTAGCCTGACCCGCATTTCCGATAAGACCAATCACTGATGAAATATTAATTATTCGTGCTCCCTTCTGCTTCAGAAGACTGCGCTGGAATGCCTTAACCGTATTAAAAGCACCTTTCAGGTTCGTGTTAATGACAAGGTCCCACTCCTCCTCAGACATTCTAAGCATGAGATTATCACGAGTGACACCAGCATTATTAACGAGCACGTCAACCTTCCCAAAATCAGACAAAACACTTTTACCGACTTCAGCCATTGCCTCAAAATCAGAAACATCAACTGAGTAAGGCTTAGAACATTCAGGGAATTCAGCATTCAGCGAATCGGCGCATGACTGAGCATTCTCCAATGAACGGCTCAACGCCGCGACCTTAGCCCCCTTCGATGCCAAGCGCTTTGCTATGCCATTGCCTATGCCGCGCCCGGCTCCGGTCACAACTACAACTTTATCAACAAATTCAGACATAAAAAAATTATCAACAATGTAATGCCTTGAATCAACCGTGATCTTCAACTCTTGAAGATTTAATTAACTCAATGGCGGAGGGGGTGGGATTCGAACCCACGAGACCTTTCAGCCTGCCAGTTTTCAAGACTGGTGCATTCAACCGCTCTGCCACCCCTCCGAAAGAGAAAGCATTATCTCAGTTCAACGTATGCACCAGTATGCTCAAGTCCTCAAACTTAAAAAATAAGTAAAATTCGTCCAATTAAGACAAAAATAACTTAGAAAAACCTATTCATGGTGCAGCGTAATTATTCAATAAAGGACAGGATTAACACTGGGTTCATCTGATTATTGTATTGTTATAAAGTTCTTCGTTTAAGGTTAAGATACTTTGGTTATTTTTCTGATTTCGTGGAGGTTTTCAGAAGAATTCCAAAGTGTCTTGGGCCTTGTAACATCCCACAAACCATCTTGAAGGGATGCTAGCCTCTCACAATGAACTTCTTACGGTCAGTCACGTCTTCACTATTCACATGAACCCAAATACCAAAATCGCAACATCAACATTTCCTTTACATTGAATCTCATCTCAGTGAATCATACGATAACTCCGTTCCACAATGAAAAGACCGAACATTTCACCTGAAATTTACGATCAACACAATCAAGTAACGCGTCGATATCTCATAGGATTAGGTCTTAGTGGAGCAGTCGCAATAACAGCAGAATCACTTAAGGCCAATGAACCAAAGAGTTCACCAGTCAATGACCCAGACTTAGAGTACCTGACACCAAGTGAAGAATTTGAAACCGTGGAAAGAGGCAACCCACTCCCTTACAAACTTCCTCTAGAGGAACGACTTAAAATCGGCATGGAACGCAAAACGTGGCGCCTCGACATCATCCCTGATCCGAACAGTGACCCTGAGCTCGGAAACCCAATGTCCCGGGAAAAGAACACCGCCCTGTCTTTCAAGGATCTCATGAAATTAGCCGACAATAAATCGGCGAAGTTCTTGAAAGTCATGACATGCAACAACTTGCATACGCCCCTAGGCATGGGACTATGGGAAGGCGTCCCATTGCGCGATGTCATATGGAGATCAAACCCTAAAGCAAATATTCGACGAGCATTCTATTATGGTCATCACAATAATGACCCAAAACAAATGTTCCAAAGCTCGTTACCTATTGGCCGAATCCTTGAGGATCCTCCCGGCGACCATCCTATAATCCTTTGCTACAAATTGAATGGTCAATGGTTAAGCGGAAAGCGGGGAGGCCCTGTCCGCATGATTGTCCCTGAAGCTTACGGATTCAAATCCGTAAAATGGCTCAAATCAGTAGTCCTCACTAACGAACCCGCTGCCAACGACACTTACGCTAATGGAAATAATGACATCGACAGTAAAATGAAAACCATGAGCCTATTCATTCATAAACCAGACACATCAAAGTCAGGCCAAGCGGTTCCTGTAACGGGAATAGCACAGGTCGGAGTTGGAGGACTAAGTAAGGTTCAGATATGGATCAAACCAAAGAACAAAGAGTGGCCAAAAGATGACCCTTACTTCACAAAAGCGCCTTGGAAGGATGCAAAGATCCTACCAGCCCCGGAANACTGGGGANGAGAGCTCCCGGAAGGAAAATTACCCAAGAACGTGAGGTTTTTCTCTGAAAAAGGAAAACCAAAGCACTGGCCCATGCGTTACACGATCGCTCACTGGGCAACGGTACTCGAGGACATTAAGCCAGGAGACTATACCGTTTATTGCAGAACCATTGACGACAAAGGCATTGCCCAACCCTTACCAAGGCCGTTCANAAAATCCGGACGCAACNCCATTGACGAATCANCCCTGAGGGTCCANNCCTAACATTCCNAATCAACTCNNGNTCACTAACTCTTTACNACTAATAAAGAATTATAAAACAAATGGACATTTATAATATGTCAGGTCACGCAATTAGCGTATAGATGTTTAATCATTAACAGTACCCGACAAAATTATATGACTGCTGACAAAAATACTGGCCCTGAGTTTAGTGAGCTCTCACTCTTTGAAGTCAGTCCAGCCCTATCATCATTCCTACCGGAAGATTTCTGCACATCAAATCACATTGCATTACTAGATGACCCTTCAGAGGATAATACTCAAAGCGTCAGAGTAGGTGTACTGGACACTAAGGACCAAGGACTCTTAGACGAAGTGCAAGAAATGATCGGCAAAACGATCGAACCGGTCCAGCTAAATGCTTATGAAATATATAAAGCGCTCTCTCATATATATAAAATCAAAATCGACTCTGAAAATAGAACTGTTCTTCTACTGAGCAGTTCATCAGATATTGACTTTGCCAAGGACCGCAAGCCTAACCTCATACTTCAAGACATACTAAGCATTGCCCTGAAAAGGAGGGCCTCAGACATTCATATTGAAAATTATGATGAAGATGTGGATTTGAGGTTCAGGATTGATGGAACGCTGCACCAGGTAACCACTTCACTTTCCCCTTCAAATATCCAGAGAGTCATCGCATGCCTTAAAATCATATGCGAACTGGATCACTTAGAGAGAAAAAAGAGTCAGGACGGAAGATTCTCTGCCGCTTATGATGATCAGGGAGTGTCTAGGAAAGTCGACTTCAGAGCCTCAATTATTCCAGGTAATCATGGTCAAGAAGCCGTGATACGGGTCCTGGATCCTCAGAGATTCATCTTGGATATAAATGAACTGGGAATGCCGCCAAACATCTTAAACTCATATAAGAGGCTCATTAACTATCCCAATGGTTTAATCCTCACAACGGGTCCAACGAGCTCAGGTAAGACCTCGACACTCTACGCTACTGTTCAGAGCCTAGTTGACAGAGATCTCAAGATCATGACAGCTGAGGATCCCGTCGAATATGAAATGGAAAAAGTAAATCAGAAGAGCATTGACGAATTCATGAACTTTTCGGATTACATCAGATCTTTCCTCAGACAAAACCCAGACACTATTCTGGTAGGCGAAATTCGTGATGCCGAGACAGCTGAAATCGTAATCAAAGCCTCAACGACTGGCCACCTCGTTCTCAGTAGCCTACACACCCGCAGCGCTATCGGCACAGTGTCACGATTACGGAACTTAGGAATTCCGGACGATTATATTTCAGATAATCTTCTAGGAGCGATCGGGCAAAGATTGGTCAGGAAAATTTGCGATGAATGCAAAGAAGAACAAACGCAAACAGATGAAATGCTTTCCTTATTCTATGCCAAAAAGCAAAGCGAAAAGCATTATGATGGAATGGGATGTGAATCTTGCAGCGGCACAGGATACAAAGGATTGGTAGGAATATATGAGCTTTTCTTTCCAAATGAGGAAATTAGTACGGCTATTGGCAACGGGACCTCAGTCGCCGAATTAAAGAACATGGCCAAGGAGCAGGGATTTGTGCCGCTCGTAGAAAATGCACTCGATAAGGTCCATGAAGGCATCACTTCACTTGAAGAAATATCACGACGGATAGGACCCAAGTTTCCACACGCTAAGTGAGCAAGTCTCTAACAATTCAAAGCACATGAATTCAAATCCCAATTTCATTGCAGCAACGTTTACGGCCTTAGTATTATTTCTCTCACTGTCGTCGGGTCAGTGCGAGAGTGTCACCTTCGAGGACGGAAAAAAAGCATGGACTTACGAAAAGATTCAAGTCATGGGATGGAACCTTTACATTGAAAAATCGATCAGCAAAGACAAAGCTCTAAACGACGTCATCCTAAAGGAAGTCAGGGAAGGAATAAAAAGGTTCATTAAAATCGTTCCACCCGATGCCATTAAATTCCTTCAAACAATTCCTATATGGGCAAGCAATGAACCTACTTACCCAATGAGAAAGAATGAACGTGGGGTCATTCCATTTCATCGAGACAAGACCTGGCTTAGAGATCACGACCTCAACCCGCACATGGCGCCCGGAGTACACATCATCAACCCAAGGGCCGCTCTACTGGATCATAAAATTTTCGAATGGGGTCCGATGACGATGCTTCACGAACTGGCCCACGCTTACCACAACGTAAAACTTGGCCTCAGCAATCCTGACATCAGGTCAGCGTATGGAAGCGCCATGGCCCGTGGCCTTTACCTCAAAGTTCCTGATCGGAAATTTAAGAATAAGAAAGTCAAAGCCTACGCAGCATCAAACAAAGAAGAATACTTTGCTGAAGTCACTGAAGCCTATTTCGGCAAGAATGATTGGTTCCCCCACAACAGAAAAGAACTCAAAGAATACGACCCAAAAGCATACCTCATGGTAGAAAAAGTCTGGGGAGTAACTAAAAATACCCCATAACAGCTAAATCATTTCCAATTTCAATCTTGTATTATGAGAGGAATCTTTTTGTAATGTTATGAGAGTAGATGTCAGGAACCACAACATCAGATAAGAGCCAGGCGACTTTTCCGGCATCGTCCATTAAAAGTCTGCAAAACGGTAAATCTCTTAAATCCTCCAGCGCTCAGATCATTGATAGCATGGCCAAGATGACGGGCCTCAGCATCGAAACTGCTGCCCGGGTCATGGACGAATTCTGGAACTATGTGAGCAATCACAGCAATAACTGGAGAAAGGACACCCATTGCCTACAAATACCCAAGTTCGGCACCTTCACACTAAAGCCAAGATCGAAGACATTCATCAAAAAGCAAAAACTTGGAAAGATGAAGTTCTTTAAATCACAATTCATTTATCGAGACAAGGAGGGCAAATGGACAAAGAGCGAACGGACAAAAGCACGCATCAACTTTTCATTGAGCCCTTCCATTAAACTGGAATCATTACCCTCACCACCATTCGATCCGCCATCAACCCAATGGATCGAGAATTGGACAGGCAAAGGACATTCGAGGCTCTCATCAAAAAGAAGAATCTCAGTGTCCATCCATGAAAGTACTGAGATCCCCTTGAAGGAAGTGCACGTCCTCCTCAATTGCTTGTTCCTTGCCACTCTGTCCGCCATTAAATCCCAAGAGAAGGTCAATTTTGCAAAGCGCGGTACTTTCATCAAAAAGAACAGAGTCAATTTCAAGGCCACTCCCAGCTTTGAAAGAAAATTCGGACTCATCCAATGATTTCACAAACAAGTGCCTCTATCCAAGATCTTGCATCAAGGATTGATATTAGTGAAGATACGATTCACTCAATACTCATCAACATTAATTCACATTATAGAAAATTCTCTGTTCGAAGGACACGCAAAAGACCCCGCTGGATCAACGCGCCAGACCCCAAACTGAAAACAATCCAGAAAAAGATCCTACAAAGAGTCCTATACAAGGTAAAACCTCATCCGGACGCGCATGGTTGTTACCCAGGGAAATCCATCCTCAGTAATGCAAAACCTCACTGCAAGAAGAACTGGGTCATATCCTTCGACGTGAAAGACTTCTTCCCAAGCACAACGCAGAACATGGTGAAAAAATCACTGACTTACGAAAAATTAAAAATAGACCCAGATTTAATTTCACAGTTATGCTGCCTTAACGGGACCCTCCCTCAAGGAGCACCGACGAGTCCGCACCTCGCTAACCTAGCGTTCTACGAATGTGATCTGAAGTTAAAGGACTTTGCCCTCTCCTATTCATTAAGTTATACGCGTTATGCTGATGATATGACATTTTCCGGGAATGAATTACCTGATCAAATTATTGAAAGCATCCGCAAAACATTACTCAAATCAAATTACCAACTCGCCGAAGAAAAAACGAAACTAATGGGCCGGAAC
>JABSSR010000370.1 GCA_013213965.1 Verrucomicrobiales bacterium
AGAACCTCCTGAATCAGCTTTTGGGAAGAGGCAATAACCAAAATATTTACCGCGACGAAGGGGTAATTAATTTAAATTAATTACTGTTCCCAATGTGGTTTTATCTCCGATCTTCATTACGTCTTTCTCGGTTTCCTCCTCGTCTGTTTCTTTTTTCGCCGTCACTAGGGCTCCATTCTTTTCCATTATCGTTCCCTTTGTTTTCTCCACGCCTTGTTGAAGCTTTTTCTCGCAGTGCGTCATCAAGGTGTTCTTCACCTCTTTCTGCCATTGCAGCTTGACGACTCATTTTAACTCGTCCTTTGTCATCTATACCAATGCATTTCGCATAAATAACATCACCGACATTTACTACATCTTCTACTTTTTCTACTCTGAAGTCTGCAAGCTCTGATATGTGAATCATTCCATCCTGTCCTGGCAGGACTTCCATGAATGCACCGAAATTAGTTGTTGATACAACTTTGCCTTGATAAATTTTATCAATTTGTATTTCAGCTGTAATGTTTTCGACCATTTCTAAAGCCCGATCGAGACTTTCTTTTTTAATTGCATAAATACGTACAGTGCCGTCGTCTTCTATGTTAATTTCAGCGCCTGTCTCGGCTTGAATCCCTTTTATAATTTTTCCGCCAGGCCCAATTACGTTACCAATTTTTTCAGGATTTATTTTTATTGATTCAATTCTTGGTGCATGAGGACTGAGTTCCGATGGATCATTAATTGCGGAAGCCATTACTTCGAGAACTTTCTTTCGTGCTTCAGTTGCTTGATGAATTGCTTCATGAAGAATTGTAATTGGTAATCCAGTTAATTTGAGGTCGAGTTGGAATCCGGTTACCCCTTCGCATGTGCCGCACAATTTAAAGTCCATGTCGCCGAAAAAGTCTTCAGATCCAATGATATCAAGTAGACGTTTGTATTTTTTAATTTCTCCGCTGTCGTCTGTTTCGGTTACCAAACCGACTGAGATTCCTGCCACTGGCCGCTTGAGAGGAACGCCAGCATCTAGAAGAGCCATGGTTCCGGCACATACTGAAGCCATGGATGTTGATCCATTGGATTCCATTACTTCTGCTGTGACCCTGATAGCATATGGGAATTCATCCTGATCTGGCAGGGAAGGTTTAATCGATTTCTCGGCAAGTGCTCCGTGTCCAATTTCGCGCCGATTAAGGCCTCCCATTCGCCCAGTTTCTCCTACTGAGAAAGGTGGAAAATGATAATGTAAGAGAAAACTTTTTTCCTCTTCCCCTCCAGTGTAGGCATCAATGAATTGCGCTTCATCTGCTGGAGCCAGAGTACAAAGTCCAAGTGCTTGAGTTTCTCCGCGTGCAAAGAGTGCCGATCCATGAGATCTGGGCATAAGATTCACTTCAGCACTAAGTGGTCGCAATTCATCTATCTGACGGCCATCGGCTCTAATGCCTTTTTCTAGAATTGTTTTCCGGAAGGCTTTCTTTTGTAGGAAATCAAAGGCCTGATCAATAGCAAAATCACTAGCATCTTCATATTTTTCATTAATAGCATTAGTGACTTCTTCTCTTAGAGCGTCGACGGCTTTTCCTCTATCAACCTTAGAGGGTTGATAGATAGCATCTTCAATACGATCTCCAGCTACAGAATATGCTATTTCAAGCATTTCATCCTTAACTTCAAGAAGAGGAGCTTCCCGTTTTGTTTTACCAAAGCGCTCCGCTAAATCTTTTTGCGCTTGAACGAGTTGAGTGACATAGCCCTGTGCAAATTCTAATGCCTGACAAAAAAGGTCTTCGGGTAATTCTTCTGCCGCCCCTTCAATCATAACTACTTCACTTTCGTTGCCTGCATAAACAAGATCCAAAAGTGAGTTCTCCATTTCACTGTGAGTTGGGTTGACTACAAATTTTTCGTCTACATATCCAACTCTTACTGCACCTATTGGCCCTGCAAAAGGAATGTCTGAGAGGCAAAGTGCACAAGAAGCTCCATTCATGCTGAGTATATCTGAATCGTTTTCACCATCTGCGCTGAGCAGGAGCGCTACAATTTGTGTGTCATAAAGATAGCCCTTGGGGAAAAGTGGCCTAAGCGGCCTATCTGTCATTCTGCAGGTTAGTATTTCTTTTTCTGTTGGTCTTCCCTCTCTTTTAAAGTATCCTCCTGGAAACCGACCTGCTGCCGCAGCTTTTTCTTTATATTCAACAGATAAGGGAAACCAGCTTTGCCCTTCTCTCATTTTTGTTTGAGAAACTGCGGTTACCATAACAGTTGTTTCTCCACAAATTATTGTGCATGCACCGTCTGCGAGGCGGCCCATTTTTCCAGTTTCAATGGTAATTTCTTTACCATCGAGATTTACGGTTATATTTTCAGTGTTCATCTATTTTTCTAGAGAGCAGTAGCTCTATAGGCTAATGCTCATTGTGGGTTTTTCTTATCGGGTTTTTTCAAATTTAACCCTAATTATGTGTTATTAATAAATTCGGATCGAGCCTGATGAAATAGATCTCAATTTTAATTTTTGAACATTAATCACTCGATGAGTGATCTTAAAGAGATCTAATAACAATCTTCAGAACTTTAACGGCGAAGTTTAAGGCCTTTTAATACGTTCTGATACCGTTCGACGTTTTTTCTTTTCAGGTAGTCTAAAAGCTTTCGACGTCTTGCCACAAGCTTAAGTAATCCTCTCCGAGTTGAAAAATCCTTTTTGTGTGCGCCTAAGTGCTCTGTTAGATGATTAATCCTTGAAGTGAGCTGCGCTACTTGAATATCAGCGCTCCCAGTATCCTTTTCATGGAGCTGGAAATTATTTGTTTCTGTTACTGCTTCCGTCATTCTTTATCCGTCTTAAGATTCTCCACCTTGGAGGCTCTAGTTTTGTTATTGTTATGCCTTATGCATAACGGTTTATTATCTTTATTATTCTTATGAAGCCGCTACAAAATCATAAATCCAGTTAATTTCAACTCATTTTACTCTTCATTTTTAAAGATGTATTTCTATTTTATTTATTCATTTAATTGAATATTATGGAAAAATTAAGCAAATTACATTTTTCTGAGCCGATCATATTCCTCTAATACATATCGGTCAGTCATACCAGAGACATAATCGCAAATAGTGCGTTTTAGGCCTTCAGAGCTGATTCTTTTTGCGCTTTCCTCTCCAATTAAGTTTGGGGTTTGTTCGTAAAATGAAAATATTTTAGCAATCACATTTCCGCCCCTTGCATTGGGCATTGCAACTTGTTCATGGTGATAAAGATTTTCATATAAGAATTTTTTCAGTTGCTGATTACCTTCTTGAGTTTTTTCGCTGTGTCTTACCAGCCTTTCAGGATGCTTCCTGATTGCATCACTGGAATCAAATTTGAAATTTTGGATATATTCTGAAGTGGCTGATATTAAATCAGCGACTTGGCAGTCAATTAGTGTGCGAATGATATAGGAGCGCCGTCTTTTGTCTTTTAATGCTGGATAATTATTACCAACAAAATTGGCGCATTGTTGCCATAGAGTTATTTGATTGAGTTGCTTTTCATCAATGAGTTTGTGATTTAATCCATCGTCAAGATCATGCGAATAATAAGTTATTTCGTCAGCCAAATTAGCGATCTGCGCTTCGATTGATGGATTAGGGAAATTTTCTTCTTTTTTATTTTGATACGCAGAACGGCAATAGCCTTTATCATGTTTCCTTATGCCTTCGAGAACTTCATATGAGAGATTGAGGCCATCAAAGTTAGGATATAATGTTTCTAATAATTCGACTACCCTCAGACTTTGGATATTATGCTCGAAGCCGCCATCTTCTAACATAATTTCGTTGAGTTTTTTTTCTCCTGTATGACCGAAAGGAGGATGGCCAAGGTCGTGAGCTAAGGAGATCGCCTCCGCAAGGTCTTGGTTGACCCCAAGTGCGCAGGCTATGGTTCGACTGACTGATGCAACTTCGATAGTATGAGTCAAACGAGTCCTAAGATGATCACCCGTGCCATTGAGAAATACTTGAGTTTTATACTCTAAGCGCCGAAAAGCTCGTGAATGTATAATTCTTGCCCTGTCCCTTTGAAAGGCAGTTCTGAAAGGGTGAGAAGGTTCCTGATGTTTTCTACCAGCGCTTTCAGAATTGTATTGGCCAAATTGAGAGAGATTGTTGCATTCTTCATTCTCAATTCGCAAACGAGTTTTTGCTATCCAATCACTCGTCATTTCTTTTTCTAGAGATTTCTTTTTTTATTTCCCCTAGCATTTCGTGTAATTCTGAACCTTTTAAAGTCTTCATGTCTTTCCTTATAACTAAAAAGTCATAAATTGCTATCATTAGCATTAGTGTTACTAGGACCAAGGAGAAGAGCCAATAAAGTGAAAATATAATGGGGCGTTGTTCTAGGAAGTTGCCAAATAATTTAAATCCCAAAATAGTAAATAACAGTGTTCCTATTGAGAACATGAAGAGCATTTTCCGTCGAGCCTTCTTATGGTGAAGAATTGCTAAAAATAAGGTAACTATGGCTTGCCAAAGCATTGATTCGGATAAAAATAATCACATAAAAAATCTAAGACATCATGGATTTTATAATTATTCTAAAATGTCATCTTAATTTACTGGACTATTTTTTTACTTAATTTCTCTTCTGTACTTTCAAGAGATTCTTTTAGAGCATTCGGGGAGATTGCAATTGCTCCAAAGGATGAGCAGGTATCTAATACGGCTTTGTCGCGTGAAGCGATTGTGATTTTTTTCTTTTTTCCATACTTCCCAACTAAACGTTCTATGATTTGGTCGGCTGAGGTCCCTTTTTTCGAGAAAAAAACTTGTATGCTATCATGTTCATAAAAGCTTTCTGTTTTGGTTCCCTTGCCATCAAATACTATGATTACTCTTTCTCCAGTATTGTCTTGGTAGCCAGTCATCTTGCGAATGAGTTCATCGCGAGCCGCTAACTGGCTATGTTCATGAAGAAGTCGCAAATGGTTCCAGGCGAAAATTATGCTGTGCCCATCAATGATGAGATAAGGAATATGTTCCTTATTCATCGCATTCATTTTGTAATGAACTCTTAATTAAGATTCGTTCCCCTCAGCTTTAGGAGTTTTTTTAGCGGCGGCTTTTTTAGCTGGAGCTTTTTCTGTAGAGTCTGTAGTTGGCTTGGGTTTTACACTTTTTGCACTGGAAGACTTACTTAGTTTTTTCTTAGCCAACAGTCGCTCACGCTTACGTTTGAGGTAATTTTTGCGTCGAACTCTTTTGATTAGTTTATTATATTGTTTGCCCATTTTTTTGATCCTCGATTCACTTCTTAGTAACTAGAGGTGATTTTGTTTGAAATGTTTCATTAGCGGAGGTTGGCCAGGGATCAAGTGGAAAACACCTTCTTACTTGGTTTATTACTTAGAAAATATTATTTTGGGCTTTGATTTAACAAAGATCAACTTAATTTGAAGCATCCATTGACATTGGAAATTTTTCTCCTTAGAATGTCATCGTTCTCCAATCGGAGAAATGTGATCTTTGCTTTAGGTTTAAGACGATGCAGTGTCCAATTGAATAAGGATGTTGCAAATCTAATAATAAAAGAACTTCAAAGTGAATGGTCATAAATTCCATCTCTTAAGCGGTTTATCCTGCTGAGATTAGGAAGAAACAACCAAAATACTCTTTTTAATTTAATTATATGTTCTGGTTAGACCGGAATTAATTATATGTCCGGACACAACAAGTGGTCCAAGGTAAAGCACATTAAAGGTGCCGCCGATGCAAAGCGTAGCAAGCTTTTTAGTAAACTTGCGAAAGAGATAACTGTTGCTGCGCGTGACGGAGGCGGAGATCCTGATTTGAATGCTCGATTGCGGCAAGCAGTAACTAATGCCAAAAAGCAAAGCTTGCCTGGAGATACTATTGAACGGGCGATCAAAAAAGGTACTGGAGAAATTGAGGGCGTGTCATATGAGGAGGCCTGTTACGAAGGATTTGGAGCTGGAGGAATAGCATTGATTGTTGAAGTTATTACAGATAATAAAAATCGTTCTTTTGCAGATTTACGGACTCTGTTTAGCAAAAATAATGGGAATCTTGGAGGGCCGAATAGTGTTTCTCATATGTTTGATCGTAAAGGCGAAATTAAATTATCAGAAGAATCCAGTGATGAAGAAGAAGTCATGCTTTTAGCGATTGAAGCAGGAGCTGAAGATGTCGTTAATGATGATGAGCTATATTATGTCATTACTGCTAATGATAAACTTTCAATGGTTGCTAATGCTATTTCGGCATCAGGTGCACAGATTGAATCTCAGAAGCTTATTTATGTGCCCAAAACAACCGAATCTGTTCGTGATCTTTCAACAGCGCGCCAAGTATTACGACTCTTTGCGGCGCTTGATGATTACGATGACACCCAGAATGTTTATGGGAATTTTGATATCACAGAACATTTAATGGAAAAGATTGAGATTTAAATTAATTAATTTTGATTTTATTTAGTATGCATCAAATACAGTATGAGCGAGACCGAAATTAAAGATTCTGACAATAAAGTGAACGTTGGAAAGAAGAGCGAGGACAATAATGCCTCAGCTAGTTCAAGTTCTTCAAGGGAGAAGAAAAAATCACCGAAGAGCAGAGGGCCTAAACCCAATAGGAATGCTAAGAAAAGTAAATCTTCAAGAGACAATCACTTTAAAGAAGAACTTTTAGGCCCGCCTACAGAGCAAGAGGGAATTTTAGAGATCTCAGGCAAAGGGTTTGGATTTTTAAGAGAACCTAGTAAGGATTTCAGGCAGACTCCTGATGATGTTTTTGTTACACCGGAAATAGTTCGTAATTTTGGTCTTAGAGATGGTCTTTGGGTTAAGGCCGAAACTCGGATGGGTAGGCGAGGGCCGCAATTAACAAAGCTATTAGACATTAATGGGCGTGATCCTAATGAATTTAAAACGATGCCATGGTTTGAAGAGCTGAAAGCAGTGAACCCTGATCGTAGACTTCAGATGGAGACTGATAAAGATCGAATGACAACTAGGATCATTGACTTGATTTCTCCTGTAGGGCGAGGTCAGCGTGGGCTTATAGTAGCCCCTCCTCGGTCAGGTAAAACAACTATCCTTCAACACATGGCCGAATCTGTTATAAAGAATCACAGCGGTGTTAAGGTAATGGTATTGTTGGTTGATGAGAGGCCAGAGGAAGTGACTGAATTGCGGAGAGCTTTGCCGGAGGCTGAAATATATGCAAGTTCTAATGATATGGAGGTTAAGATGCATTGTAGAATTGCTCAAATTGCAATTGAGAGAGCTAAAAGATTAGTCGAATCAGGCGAACACGTTTTCATGCTCATGGATTCAATTACTCGATTAGCAAGAGCATTTAATAACGCATCAAATAAAGGAGGGCCTACTGGCACTGGAGGATTATCGGTTCGAGCTTTAGAAATGCCTAGAAAGCTTTTTGCCGCGGCAAGAAATACCCGAGACGCAGGTTCATTGACAATTATTGCAACTGCATTAGTTGAAACAAATAGCGTAATGGATGACAGGATTTTTGAGGAATTGAAAGGTACTGGAAATATGGAATTAGTCTTGGATCGTGCAATTGCAGAGCAATATATATATCCAGCAGTTGATATATTCCGTTCCGGTACTCGTCGAGAGGAGTTGCTAATACCTCCTCACCAATGGGAGAAAATTTCCATAATACGTCGAGGGCTGGCTGGTCATCGCCCGATTGAAGCCATTGAACGTATACTATCCATCATGGAAAGATTTCCGAATAATGCGCAGATGTTATTGGATATTAAACCAATGCACTAGTATAAGCGGTTGATAGAGCTATAATTTACCTTTGAGTAATTAAGATTCTGAAAAAACTTATTAGGTTGTTTTCATGGATTGGATTTATTCCTCGAAGCGTGATCTTAATTAATCCGTCACCAAGGTATTCTTCTTTCAAAATAGTGTAGTTGGAATCTGAATTATTCCATTTCCTTAAATCTTGGGAGGTTTCAATTGAAACATAGACATCATCAGAACCTAATTTTCTGATATAACTAATGGAAGGATAGGGTTGATTTTGTACTGTGATTACGTTTCCAATGATCTTTCCTATAAGGGCATATTCGACTAGGTTGGAGAGCCCATTTTGATTATCATCACTGTTCGGATTCCCTTCAAAATGGATAACGTCTGAGTTTCCTGGATTTCCTTTAGTTTGAGAGCTAATTCTCCAGTTATTTGCCAGATTTGGGTCAGGATTCGTTTCTGGTGCTATTAATACCAATGAGTGTCCGTCGCCATCAGCGGCGACTGGCCAAGGAGAATCATCATCATAATTGAAGTCAATAACGGGAGTTCCTGCTCCGAAACTGAGTTTTATTCGTTCTCCTGAGTCGGACAGATTCTTAAAGAAGGTTCCTGCGACAAATTGTGGTGTGGAAGGATGTCCGTAACGAAGATTAAACGCAGCTTCATTAGCTACTATAAGTAATTTTTGCCCTGGTGCTATTTTCTTTGTGGCGCTCTCTGAGAAATTAAACTCGATTCCCTTTGTAAATCTTAATTCTTCAAGGTCTAGTGAGATTGGACCAATGTTTTGAATCTCCAACCATTCAAAATCGGTATTATTGAGTTCAGGAATGGCATTCAATTCAGAAATACTTGGTTGAGAGGGATTATACATTATTTCACTTATTACTAAGTTTGACCATAGAGATAGATCAGGTTCAGTGACTGTGAACTGAGTTGGTTCAGACCAATGACTCCAACGATTTGTATTGTCCATATGGCGAACCCTTGCTCTATAAGTTTTCCCAACCCTTACTGCAGTAGCTGGCGGAGTGATTTCAGAAGCGAAAGTCGTAATTTTTCCAGATTTCCAATTGGCATTCCATTCGAATTTTGGAGTAAGGATTGAAGCGTCAGCGGTAATAGACATGTTAAATACCAGATCGCTACTTCCTGGTGACTGATTATGTAGTTCGACTGCAATTAAATTTGCGCCTTGTATAAAAGCACTTGCAGGAACCTCAAAACTATCAAAAACACCTTCTTTTCCTCCTGATGGAGCATATGTGTTATAATTGACAATGGTGCTGTCCGGGAATCCGTCTCTGAGAATTTCTTGCCCATTAACATATACAATTGCTGCGTCATCAACGTGCAGATTAAAGATAAACTGACTGAATTCCGCTGGGTCATCAACATTGATTATTTTTCTGAGATAGTAGGTAGGATGTTTTTCTGAAGCTAAAGGACCAAAGTCTAAAGTTGTCACTATTTGAGTGTTTAGAATACTGCCAAATCCAGCGGGTGTTTTTCCTTGGGACCAGCTGGAATCGTCATAGTCTATCTCTTTCCATAAATTTTCTTGATCAGTTCCATCATCAAGATATTTCCATTCTGAGCCAGTGCTGATGAAAGTAGTTTCACCTTTACTTATCTCGGCGATTCTCCATTCCATTGCTCCAAAGCTATTGGATCCATTTGGATCCGAAAAATCAGAGCTTTCGAATTTTAGTTCACCCTGTGGATGGTTTTCTATACCCTTATACGTGATTGAAGGTTTTCTTGGTATTGATGAATCGGAACCAAGCGCGTCAAGATAAGCATCCCTACCGGATCTTCCTGATGTGCCACTGTCTCTGGAAATGGAAGCCATATTCCCATCACTTCCCCCAACCCAGGACCCTCCAATGAACGCGAACTTCTTCATATCATTAATTACGTTTTCTAGGGGTGGGGGGCTTTCACTGCCTCCGCTAGCACTTATCCATCGATCGCGATCAGCATTGACTAAACCAGAAATCCGAGCAGCTAGAGGATCAAGGA
>JABSSR010000371.1 GCA_013213965.1 Verrucomicrobiales bacterium
CTCAAATATGCGGCGGATTGCATTGAATGTTGTTTGACTTATGCCGAGCAATGTGGGGTCTCTTTGACTATTGAAAATCATTACAAAGATGACTTTTGGAAGTTTCCCGAATTTGCTCAACATATGGAGGTTTTTTGTGAACTTGTTGAAATGATTGAGCATCCTCAATTCGGGGTTAATTATGATCCCAGTAATACTTATCTTGCTGGAGAAGATCCGATTGAGCTCTTGCATCGAGTCAGTACAAGAGTCAAGACGATGCATGCTAGTGACCGTTATTTAATTGAAGGCAGTCTAAAGGATTTAAGGAAAGAGGAATGTGGATCCAGTGGGTACGCGAAGCGGCTTCGTCATGGCCAGATCGGAGAAGGTCTTAATGACTATGATTCTATCTTTAAAGAGTTGAGGAGAGTTGGTTTTGACGGATGGATTAGCATAGAAGATGGGGTAGATGGGATCGAACAACTTCGACGGAGTGTTGATTTTTTAAGGAAAAAAATGGCAGATCATTTTCCGCACTAGCCTCTTGATTTTTATTTATAGCGGTGGAGATGCTGTGATTTTTATTGGGCGTTGTTATGGGAAGAAACTTAAAGGCTCAGAAGCTCGTGATGATCTTCTATTAGTTATGTTGGATTTTGGCGATGGATGACGCCCAATTATTATTAATTGTCTTGGAAGGTCCTACATGAAAGTAAAACACAATTCGATTTAAACTATGTTATAATAATGAGATTGAGGAGAATTGGATTGGCAAAAAATCCACCCATTAAAAGCACCTCTCCTATTTAATGATGTCTGAGATAGATGAATATCCTAAACTTTGTAAAGCACCGTTGTTTTATAGGCAATGGGAAATCATCAGCGATCCATCAAGATTCATAAATGTCCTAATAAGGGAATTTGGTGATTTTATACATTACAGAGGGTTGATTAATTTTTATCTTATAAATAATGCAACTCTGATCAAAAAAGTGTTAAACGAAACACATCGGAACTTTGATAAAAATACAGTTATTTATAACCGATTTAGAAACGCTTTTGGGAACGGATTAGTCACGGCAGAAGGTGCTCACTGGCGACGGCAAAGAAAATTAATTCAACCGTCATTCAAACCAATATCGATTGAAAAGTTTTCTCGAATTATGCTCGATTCAAGCAATAAAACTATTGAGCGCTGGGAAAACTTTTGTAAGTCCAAGACTACATTTAATCTTACGGAGGAAATGAATATGTTAACGCTTGAGATTGCTGGAAAATCTTTATTAAGCGACGGATTTAATAGTGCCGCTAGGGATATAATTAGATGGACTCATGTTATAAATAAATATAGTGCAGGAGTTCCATTTCCAATTTTCAGCAAAAAATGGTTTCCTTCCCCACTTAATTTGAAGTTAAGACGTGCATTAAGAGAATACAGATCTTTTATGTCTAAGACGATTGAAAATCGGAAAGGAAATGAACTGGAAGAGGATCTGTTATCCGTATTTTTAAGCATGAGGGACGAAGAGACCGGCCAGAGCATGAATGAAGATGAAATAGCAGAAGAGGTTCTTGGAATGATTGTGGGTGGGCAGGAAACTTCTGCGACGGCTTTGGTCTGGACGCTCTACGAGTTGAGTCTGAATGCTGAAGTTGAAGAGAAGTTATTGAATGAGATTATGAATGTGACGGCTGGAGCGCAGATAGATTTTTCCAGAATTGGGGAATTAAAGTATTTGAAGGTGGTGATCCAAGAATCGATGCGCTTGCACCCGCCCTTTTGGTTTGAAAATCGAAACGCAATGCATGATGTGGAGCTTGGGGGTGTGAATATACAAAAAGGTTCAATGATTGCATTCAGTCGCTATGCGTTACATCGCAATACAGATTATTGGGATGATCCGGAAACGTTTAATCCGAATCGATTTGACGAAGAATCTTCTAGAGAAAACAATGGAGTGAACTCATCAGCCTACCTGCCATTTAGTAGCGGACCAAGGGTATGCATTGGCCGTCATTTTGCAATGATGGAGATGATGATTATCCTATGCTCGATATTGCAAAAATATAAGGTGCGAGTGAATCCTCACTACAAACACAAAGTTGTCATAAATTTGACAATGGAACCTAAGGGGGGATTGCCGGTCATTCTTGAAAGGAGATAGAAGAAAGACTTTCAATTAACTTGCAAAGTTTATAATTAAGTAATTTACATTAGTTAATTATAAGAAGAGAATTCTTAGTATTAATTAGGTCGATCTTTACATCGAAATTATCGATACCTAATGTCTCATTGATTTGGATATTATTCTATAGACGTAAATTATTCTATAGACGTAAAATTGTTGTGATTTCTTGTAGCTAATGAATAAAGATGAATAAGTATCCCTACATTCCAAAGGCTATGAATGATCTCTTCAAGAAAGAGAAATCACGGGTAGATTATCTTTTACTTAGGCCGATTTTATTAATTATATATTTTTTTCTTCGGGTTCTGATTTTCCCGATAAAGTTTTTGATTCACAGACGACCCTTAGGCTTTGAGGGCCGATCAATAGACTGCTTCCTGGCCTTCGGATTAAAGTACCTTGCAAGTCATGAAGCTGCTGAACTTTTAATTCGCCATATTCAGATTGAACCGTTGATTTACCGGTTTTTGTTGAAGAATTTTAAGAACAATAACGAAAGTCCAGGCGCGGATGTAGGAAACGAAATGGACAACCCTGATTATCAAGAAGCTGTGAACAATCAGAAATTAAACGGAATCGAAGGAGACTTTAGTGTTCTTTCCTTTAAGGAAATGATAGCTAATAGCATGACGATAGGTCACGACGAGCTGTCCTATGAAGTAGCTGATCGCTTTGAAAGAGACGTGTTCTTGAAAAATCTTAGTAAACTACGTAAAGAGAAGCCTGAAGATCATAATAAATATAGTAAGAAGATCCTAGAATCTAATAAAAAGTCTTCCATCCAAATTCTTGGGTGCACAAATGTTGTAATGCTCATAGTGATCATCATTAGTATTTTAGGTGATCTCAAAACAACAGTAAAAGCACTCAATTCATTTGGCTCAGATTCTGTCGTCCTATGGGCGATGAAACACATTTACTCTGATAACAAAGAAGTGCTAACTGACCTTGATTTTTATATGCAGGTCTATAGTAACAGAGGGCATTACAACAGTAGTGTTTTTTTCTCTGATCCAAGTCAATACCTTTATTACCACATAGTCTTTCACGAGTTTGTTTATCATACATTGCTAACAAAGTCCCCAGATCCAGTATCCTAGTATAAAATATAGAGGAAATATATGGATTGTTACATTACAAGGACAGGAGGCTATCTTCCGGGGGAGGCAATTAATAATGAAGACATTTCGGCATTCATTGGAAAGCTCGAAGGCGAATCAGACATCAAAGAGAAGATCCTTAGAATGAATGGGATCAAGCAGCGCCATTACGCCCTTGATCGACAGCAGAATCCAACGCATGACGTATATGACCTTGCAACTTTGGCCGTTGAAGATTGTCTGAATAATTGTGGGGATGCAGAATCTATTGGATATCTTTCGACAGGTACTACCAACGCACCGCTCGTTGCACCAGGCCTTGCCAGCATTTTGCATTCGCGATTAGCAGAATTAGAAATTCTTAAACAAAGTATAGAAATCAACTCTAATTCAGGAATCTGCACATCTGCAGCGCAAGCAATCGTCAATGCTTGCCGAGTTGTGCAGCTAGGGGAGCATGCTTCAGCACTTAGTGTTGGTGTTGATCAGCCGTCGGACATCTTAAAATCAACATCTATTAAGGCTCCGTGCGATCGTGACATTCATCTTGATGACATTAAGAATTCTAAGTGGTTCATGTCAGTATTTCTGCGATTCATGCTTTCTGATGGTGCTGGAGCTTTTCTGATCCAAGATAAGCCTTCCTCTAACAGAATATCCTTTCAGGTTAACTGGACTCATTCAAAATCGTTTGCTAATGAAGCGCCTTTATGTATGAAGCTGGAGAATCGTACTTTGCTTCTTAGTCAAGACGTCAACATACTAAATGATTATATGAATCGGTATTCACGCGAATCAGTGATCAGTGCTATGGAAGCGAACGATGACCAGCTTGGGAGTTACAGAATAGTTTTACCCCATCTCTCTTCATATTTTTTTCGCCGAATGATGTTGAAAATTATGAGGGAACTATGCAGTGGCTCTGAGGGGACGGTCGATTATTGGACTAATTTACAAACTACAGGGAATACTGGTGCAGCAAGTATTTATTTAATGCTTAACGAATACATTGAGAGTCATGAACTCAGGGGGGGTGATAAAGTTCTGCTTTTTATACCAGAGTCCGGACAGTTTAATTTTGTAATCATTAGTTTGACGGTAGTGCGATGAAAGCAGAGGCCAAGAAGATGCGGAAGAAATTGGCGATCATTGGTGCGGGAAGTGGTGGCCTGGTAACTTTAAAGTTAGCTTTGGATCAATTGCCCGACTTTGAGGTTTGTTGTTTCGAGAAAACAGCAGTAACACTTGGTTCATGGGGAAGGACTTACGAGGGTTTCGTTTCAACTTCGACAAAATATACAACCCAATTTTCTTGTCATCGGAAGTATGACTCTCAAGTCCGATTCGGCGCCGATGAAGAGTACAGTGAGTTTTTCAGGGACAATGAATACGGGGACTATCTTCAAAGCTTTGTAGAAGAAAAGAATCTAGGAGATTTTATTTATAAAAATCATGATGTGCAAAAGATAACGAAGAAAGGAGACATGTGGGAATTGTCAATGATATGTGAGGGAGAGCTGAAGGTGCAATTATTTGACTATCTCGTTATCTCTACAGGCCTTGCTGAGAAGCCAAAGGCAATAAAGTCTCCAGTTAAAACTTTAATTTCTTTCGATCAAGAACAGGTCAGCGGAAAAAAGATAGTGGTGATTGGAGGCGGAGAATCTGCAACTGACATAGCTAACAGACTAGCATCACCTAATCTAAAGAATCAGATTTACCTTTCCCTTAAAACGGGCATTCGGGTTAGCCCAAGATATCATCCCATAAAAGGAGTGCCTTCTGATTTTCTCAGGAATAGATTTTTAATTTCAATACACGAAGATATTAGAAATGCTGTGGGGCAGAGATTTGTAGAGGCACGAATAAAGCACCAAGAAAAATTTGAACGTTTCTTTAGATCCAAAAAGAAAATGAGGCAAGAGGATCCGTTGACTGACAGAAGAAAGTACTGGGACAAGAAGCTGACAAAGAGGGCAAAAGGCCATCTCTTTAATATGTTCCATAATAAGAGTGATACGTTTTTGAATGCTGTTGCTGAGGAGCGCATACATATTATCGGTGATAAGATTGATGAGTCTTACGATCAATACTTTGACTTCGACAATGAAAAGAAAATACAGGTTTCCCCTGATTACATAGTTCCCATGATTGGATATGAATCCAATTTGCATGAGATTTCCGAAGGTTTAGTCGAAGTTAAAGATTTTTTTCTTGGATGCCAACATGTTGATTATCAGAACATATTCTTGGTGGGCTTTGCCCGTCCCATCATTGGGAATATTCCTACGATTAGTGAAACGCAGGCACGATACATTGTGGGGTCAATAGCTGGCCAATACCAAAGGCCATCAAATATAAAGAAACAGCATCACATTGATCGTGATTCACTGACCAAGAGGTACCCAAAATTAAATACCAATCAAATGTATCCTGTGGATATGGTTCCTTATTGTAACAGATTGGCAAACAAAATGGAGACTTATCCCTCATTAAAAAGGTTAAAATCAGTACGAAGGTGGATCAAAATCTTATTATCCCCATTTTCAACCATGCACTATTTCGATGAAGATTTTGATCCCGATTATATAGACAAACAGAAGGTATATTCACCATTAATCATCACAGCTCTTCTTGTTTTGATTAAGTTTTTTGACATTCCTTACACCAAAATAAAGAATATTTCTGCTTCAAAAAACAAAAACTATTAACTGATCTCTTTTCTTAGGATATCAGTCGGTACATTTGTTTTTTTTGTGTTGGTTTAAGTGTTGTGTAAGATTTATCTTTTTTAGAAGTATTAATAATAGATTCTTGATTGAATAGTGAATTTGAAACCACATGGCATAATTATAATTTTGATCTGTTGTGGGGAAGCTCTTTGTGCTGAGCCAATAACTTCAGAACAATTACAATTTTTTGAATCGGAGGTCCGACCTGTTCTCGCAGATAACTGCTACAAGTGTCATTCAAATAAGGCCGATAAATTAAAAGGTGGGCTCTATTTAGACCATGGAGTAACTGTACTTTCTGGAGGAGATTCAGGTCCAGTAGTAATAGCTGGTGATCCGGACAAGAGCCTTTTGATAGAGGCAGTCCGTTATGAGGATCCGGACACACAAATGCCTCCCAAGAAAAAGTTAAATGATGAACATATTAAGATTCTTGAAGATTGGGTCAGGATGGGTGCGCCTTGGCCCAGTGAGCCATTGCCTGATTCTGAGAAAAAGCTCGGTCCAAAAGTTTTTGATTTAAATAAGCGAAAGTCAGAGCATTGGTGCTGGCAACCAATCGCTAAAAATAATCCTCCTCAAGTCGCTTATAAGGATTGGTCTTCAGACCCGATCGATCTTTATGTTTTGTCAGCACTTGAAAAGAAGGGGCTCAAACCTTCTTTGCCGGCGGATAATAATTCTTTGATACGTCGTGTCTATTTTGATTTGGTTGGATTACCGCCGAGCTCGGATGAAGTGCATGAGTTTTTAAATGATAATTCTGATGATGCTTATGAAAAGCTAGTTGATAGGCTCTTATCGTCTTCTCATTTTGGGGAGCGCTGGGCACGGCATTGGATGGACCTGGTGAGGTACGCTGAGAGTTGTGGGCATGAATTTGATTACCCCATACCATATGCAACAGAGTACAGAGATTACCTTATCCGTGCATTCAATAATGATGTCCGGTATGATCAATTTGCAGTTGAGCATATTGCCGGTGATTTATTGGAGACTCCAAGAAAGAATCAAAAGGATAACTATAATGAATCGGTCATAGGAACAGGTTTCTGGCATCTCCATGAAGCGACCCATGCTCCTACAGACGTTAGAGGTAATGAAGTGGAGCGGGTGGACAATCAGATCGATGTGTTTAGTAAGGCCTTTTTGGGGCTCACGGTTTCGTGTGCCCGTTGTCATGACCACATGTTTGATGCTATATCCACAAAGGATTATTA
>JABSSR010000372.1 GCA_013213965.1 Verrucomicrobiales bacterium
ACTCCCTTGCCCTCAAAACCAACATTAGACTCGAACCGTTTCAAATCAGGCCCAATATAATTGCCATCCACAAAATAAAAATGAGCATCATTAAATCTCTGCACATCTCTAAATATTTCAGACCACATCGTTGCCAATTCACCTTCAAGAACTCGGACCGGCATTTCTTTAATCTGACGAGTTGGAGAAGTCTTTGGATCTGTAACTGCAACTGATCCCATCCGAAATTCTTCATCAAAGAGCCCAGGACCAGTCTTTGAAACCTCAATCCCTGACTCGATAAGGGAATCAGCTAATAGTTTTAATTTTGGAGTCAGCTCGAGGATCAGTTGCTCAACAGCTACCATCCTATCAATCTTAACAATCTCAGCATTAGGATCCAATTCTCTGAATTCGGAACGATTTGTTTCTCCCTTTGGACCACACCCTCCCGCAACAAAAAAAACACCAGCACCCAATAACTTTAGCAGTCCCCTAAGAACCATTGACACTGATTGTAAATGTTAATCGTTTATGGAAAACGTGATGCCCGCACAAAGAATGCATCGCCTTCATCCCCCAAAAGCTCCACGATGTAAGTTGTAGAAGAACCATCCTCATCTGCTTCAACACTATCATCATATTCAAACCAAGTCTGCATATCATTAGATACCTCAACTAAGAAAAATTGTCCCGGACTAGAGGGAAATGTGATCGAAAGAAACTTACCTGCAGCATCGTATTCATAATCATTAATCTCAAAGATTCTAGGTCCTAGCGAATCAATCTCTGCTAAGATATAGTCAAACTGAATCCAGCCATAGTCCGTTCCGTCACCTTTACTGTCTCCACCTGTCCTAGTAATTTCTATCGTATTTTCACCTATTTCGGCGCCGACTTCTGAAGCGTTGAATGTCGCACTCAGGAATGTGTCCCGCTCAATGCCCTCCGATGACATTACCTCTTCTCCATTAAATTTGACCGCTACGTCATGGATTCCAAAACCAGCACCGCCCTGCCCAGCTGAGGCGTCCCACCATCCACCGCTAATAAGATCCATCGAAATACGAATTTCTGAAGACGGAGAAGCCTGCTCAGGGCTAAGCATGAAATGGATCCGGTTATTGGGGTCCCCGTTAGTTACTGCTCTTTCAAAGTTTGAAGAACTGTCCTCATCCTCAAGCACTTCTCCGATATCTGCATAGGTCCCGGCAAAATAATAATCGTCATCCTTAACATCTACTGCTCCTGGAAGAGGGTTTGAATTAAAGTCCTCTATAGCAAATTCTGCTTGAGTATTATTATCAACTCCCAAACTCCACAGAACAGAATACCCATTATATTCGACAGTGAGAGAAACTTCTTCTGTGTCTTCTTGAGGAGCATTCGGCCTCGTTGCTGTCATGATATAAGTAGTAGTTGACGATGGCCTAACCTCAATGGACCCGGACCCGTCCTCCGTAAGAGCCGTGACATCACCAATTCCATTATCAACTGACAGAGTCATTCCGGGAACAGAATAAACTGACCACGAATGACGAGCGACCGGTTCATCTGGTGTGACCTCAAGAACAGTCGACTGGAAGAACTTTATCAGGTCAACTTGAACCGTCAGGGTCGCCGTTTCAACATCAGCGCCCCTCACTGAGGTCAGCGTATAAGTTGTATTTACGGTAGGATCAACTTCTATACTTCCAATACCATCAATTGTTTTCCCGGTCACGTCCCCTATCCCCTGATCTATCGATACTGTTGCAGTCGAATCAACAAGCCAATTAAGGGAAGCCGATGTTCCCGGAGCAATTAGACTCTTGTTTGAAGAAAATGAAGTGATGGGCTTGTCACGCACTATCTCACTGAGGTCAACTTCCAGTGAGGCATAATCAATTTGAATCCAACCTGAATTCCCACCGTCCCCCTTACTGTCTCCACTGATCCTACTCACCTCAATCACATTCTCTCCCTCCACCGCTCCGCCTTCATCCCCAGAAAAAGTCTCTACGATTAATTCGTTTTGCGTGATATCGGAATTGGCTGAAATGACATTCCCATTCAATTTAATTTCAACATCATGTGTGCCGAAACCTTCGCCGCTTGAATTCGCTTCAGCGTCCCACCATCCTCCCCAGATGAGATTCATAGTAAATCTCATCTGACTGGACTCGTCTGCCTGTAACGAATCCAGCAAAAAATGAAACCTGTTGTTTGGATCATTACTTGTTACGGCCCGGTCCATATTGGCCCATGCCTCATCCGATTCTAAATTGCCAATTGCTCCCCCATAATTACCCGCAAGAAAATAATCATCATCCTGAAAGAGCGGGGACCCTTCGGATTCTTCATTGGACGTTCCTTTTTCCTGGCTGAACTCA
>JABSSR010000373.1 GCA_013213965.1 Verrucomicrobiales bacterium
TAAAAATATAAACTTATCTATTGGATTCTTTGACCATGAGTCATCTTTTATCTGAGGAGGATTAGGGCTTTGAATCTTCTTAAAAGCCCAATGCTCATTTCTAAATTTCTGCCAATCATAGGGTTCATTGTTGTTGAGACTGTCAGCAATTTTTTCATCGTCAGACCCTGGCCATGGAGCACCCATCTCAACCCATTGTCTTATTAATGCTATTTTTTCATCAGACAATTTACCTTTGGGAGGCATAGCCATGTCTTCATTTTTGTATAGCACCGCTTCAACTATCCGGCTCTGGTCTGGCTTTCCTGGTGATATTATGGAGCCAGAGTCTCCTCCGTTAATTAATCCTTTATAAGAATCGAGGTACAGTCCGGCCTTATGCTTGCCCTTAGTTTTTGCTTCCTGTGAATGGCACGCGAAGCAATTATTTGAAAGTAACGGTCTGATTTTGGTTTCAAAGAAATCAAATTTATCCGAGTTCGGATCATTGGATAAGGCTACGTTTACAAAATACGTCAAGAGCAACAATGTTAGAGCTTTGACTTGGATCATTTAATTGTTTTTTGATTAATTACTGTTACATTAATGAACTAATGAATTGTAAATGATGCAAGCGAATCAATTCCAATAATCTCGAATTCTTTTTTAAAAATTAGATTCTTTTAATAACAAATTTCGTGATTATTACCGCTTAATGGGTAATAATAATGCATCCTCGTTACATTTAGTAAATTTGCCTGCACTTAATAAGTATTCCCCAACTTAATGCTTTCATGACCGATCATCTAACTAATAAGTTTTTCCGTCTCTTAATTTTTACTGTCGCTTCGCTCCTGCCTTGCACATTGTTTTCCTCACCATTGATCAATGAGATCATGGCAAATAATGAATCCGTACTTTCAGATGCGGACGGAGATTTTTCTGATTGGATTGAAATTTACAATCCTGATGGAGAAAATTTCAATCTGGAGGGATTATACTTAACGGACAATTCTGAAAATCTTACTAAGTGGAAATTTCCTGCAGTAACTATTGGTGCTAGGCAACACCTTATTGTTTTTGCCTCAGGGAAAGGGGACGATATACATGAAGGAGGCAGTGAGCTTCATACCAATTTTGAGTTATCTAGTGGAGGAGAATATTTAGGCCTCGTATCTTCAGATGGGAAAACAATAATTTCCGAGATTTCACCAAAGTTTGAAAAGCAAGAAAATGATGAATCTTATGGTCTTGGGATCTGGGGAGAGCCGTCATCAGTTTCCTTGGTTCAGTCCAATGCAATGGTTAGGTATTTTATCCCGACCGATGAATCCCTTGGTGACACATGGCAATATCCTGGCGATCAGTTCAATGACTCACAATGGTTCGAGGTAAAGCACCCAGTGGGATTTGAGACAATATCAGGAACCCTAGAGCGACACGTTGAAACAAGTATTGCAGATGATATGAAGGGCACAAACTCGAGCGGTTACTTTAGGTTCCCATTTCAGTTTGAGGGCGCCAATAAGAGAATTGTTGGCGCGGAGATTAGGGTCACGATAGATGATGGATTTGTCGCTTACCTTAATGGAGTCGAAGTTGCTTCATTTAATTCTCCTGACGAATTGAGCTTTAATTCCAGAGCGACCGGATCCCGTTCTGATTCGGTAGTAGCGTCAACACCTATAACGGTAAACATCTCATCTAACATAGGTGCTATTAAAAATGGTGATAATGTTCTTTCTTTTCAGGCCATGAATACATCGTCTGGAAGTTCTGATTTTTTATTAGGAGTTCGCCTCATTGCTGATGTTCAGGACGTTGGTGGTGGAACTCAATTTGGATTCTTTAAAGATCCTTCACCGGGATTTGCTAATTCAGAATTATCCAGCCAAGGAAAAGTTGCTGATACAAAATTTAATCCTGACAGGGGCTTCTATGATGAGTCATTTAATCTTGAGATAACTACCAAAACCGAAAATGCCATCATTAGGTACACTACTGATGGTTCGGAACCTACTGCGACTAAGGGAAAGGTTTACAACTCACCAATAAATATTTCTAAAAGTTCAATCATTAGGGCAGCAGGTTTTAAGAACGGTTACGATTCCACTAATGTTGATACTCATTCCTACCTCTTTGTGGATGACATCATCAGACAATCCTCATCAGCTCCTCCTGGATGGCCCAGTAGCAGTGTGAATGGGCAAAGTTACCAATATGGTATGAATCAGTCTGTCGTTAACAGTAGCAATTCTCAAATAGGAGGAGTTGAAAAAGTCAAAGATGCCCTCAAAAGCTTGCCTGCAATGTCCATTGTTACGGATCAGGCCAACCTCACAAGTGCCCAGACAGGAATTTACTCGAATCCAAGGAGTGATGGCATTGCTTGGGAAAGGGAATCATCCCTTGAAATGATTTTTCCACCTAACTGGATAGATCCCTATGGTAATGAAAAGGGATTCCAATCACCCTGCGGTTTACGTATTAGGGGAGGATTTTCGAGACGTACCCAGAACCCAAAGCACTCCTTTAGGCTCTTTTTCAGATCGGAGTACGGGAACGGCATGCTCAATTATCCAATCTTTGGAGATGAAGGAGCGGATAAGTTCAATAAGTTCGATTTTAGAGGGCCTCAAAATTATTCTTGGGCCATGGGCGACACTAGCCGCAACAGTTTTATACGTGATACCTGGTCAAGGGACTTGCAGGGAGAGATGGGTCACCCCTACAAGAGGGGAAGATGGATACAGCTTTTCCTTAATGGAATTTATTGGGGGCTAGCTCAGATCGATGAGAGGGCCGAGGCCAGTTATGGTGAGATATACTTTGGTGGAGACAGGGATGACTATGACGTTGTTAAATCTTTTGGAGGAGTGACTGATGGTGACAGGAAGTCATATCAGAGGCTTTGGGAAAAATGGCAGCAAGGTTTCAGAACTAATACTGCCTATTATGATGTTCAGGGAATGGATCCTGACGGAACTATAAATCCTGACAAGGAGATGTTAGTCGACATTGATAACCTAATCGACTACATGATAATCACTTATTACACCGGTGACAGGGATGGTCCAGGTTCACGATATACTCAACCAAGACCAAACAACTATTTCGGAATTTACAATAGAGA
>JABSSR010000374.1 GCA_013213965.1 Verrucomicrobiales bacterium
AGAAATCAAAGAATCTCCCAACAAGATAACTCGGTTCCGCTTCGGTTGCTGACTATTAGGTACTTGAATTAATGCTGGTTCACTGAATTCACTTTTTGTCCCGTCATTATTCCATACCTGTACCTTCCACCACACCTTTTCACCGTCTTGGAAACTCTTTCCGAGGCACGGAATCCTAGATGAGTCTGGAGAATGTCGGCGTCCGCTGTCCCAGAGATTTCCTGTACCCGCACTGAGTTTTTGGAGGTCACTTGCTACAAGGATCCGGTATGCCGTTTGCCCTTTGTCCGTTTTCCATGATAAGAAATATTCGTTTAAGGAAAGACCGAGCGGGTTGACGATGGGAGTGGATTTTAAATCTGAGGGACCTGACGCTGCCAAAGAAACTGCTGCGCTGGCAACCCATATCATGCTGGATAAAATAATCTTGCGATTCATCTGCTTCGAAAATAATGCTTATTCTTTGAATTATAAATGATTAAGGAGATCCCTTATTCACTTCGTCCTATTTTTTTCTATTGGAACATCGAAGTAATTTTCAATTTCGTGGCAGGCCATTCGCCACGCACCAAGAACGTCCCAGGAGTCGAGATGATTGGACGCATTTGCTAGGCCGCGACCTCCACGTGCCGCGGCGTCCGCGTCGATCTTACCTAGAGCCAATTTTTTATCATAGACCAACTGCCATTGGTACCAGACCGTTCCTGACCAGGGTCCTGACGTGCGAAAGGCACCATTTCGTGCATACCATGTCTCTTTGCGGTTCACCCATCCAAAATCCTTCCAAGCGGAAATTCCATTACTGAACGGACGGTCTCCCCAATTCACAGCAAGTGATCTGCGGCGATAGTCGAGGACGCGCTTAGCAGCATCGATGCGGGCTTGGAGGTATTGATCCGGAGTGAATTTTGTGGGATACGAATGGTACTTAAGCATTGCCTTTCGACCTCCCTTTTTGTACTCGAGTAAGGAGCGCCGGACCCCCAGCATTGCATTGATCACTTTAGAGGAGGTATGAGAGTAGAGGTAGACATTGTTACGGCCAGGAGGCGCCTCGTACGCTCGTGCCAGCTTGGCCATTTCACTTACACCAGGACGATGCGTGTGCATGAATTGACCGTACTTACTTCGCTGTTCCTTAGTCACTGGCCAGTAAGGAATCATTTTGTAGGCGATTTGCACACAACCCCAGTTCGATCCATCAGGAAAGAATGCGTCAGGTAAACCCGGACGGTACTTGAGGCGCGGATAGGAAGGAGCGTCCATCCAGACTTCGTGAATGGCAGCCCAGTCAGCCATGTTATCCGGTTCCAAATCCTTTTGTCGTATCCGTTCGAGTGTGTCGTGGGCCCCCTTGAGCAGTTCAATGTGCGCCTCGTTACCATCCATCAGATACAGCCAGGTCAACAAGGGCCCGACGTGCCAGGCAGTTACTCGGGTATAGGGCAGCTCGATCTCGTACTGCCGAGCCCGGGCCGGCCTGCCGTCGCCGTGATATTGCTGCCCCCAACCCACGACATCACCTTCTCCCAGGTTGGCCTTGGCCAGCCATGGTCCGAGCTTGCCAAGTCTGGACACATATTTATTATCTTTGGTCAGGTGGTACATCATGATCATGATTTGGAAGCTCGCATTTGTGGCTCCGTCATTGAATGAGATGCTCCCATTGCGCACGCCACTTGATGGGGTCGATCCACCAGGGAATAACCACTGATCGGGCCAGCCCCCAGCCTCGCTCTGAGCTGACAGTAAAATGTCAGCTGCTCGTTTGGCTGATTCAAAGTACTTCTTTTCTCCACTCAGTTTGTGCGCGTAGAGCATGATCCAGAACGGTCGGGTAACAAAACCATCCTGTATGCGCATCATATCGTTTCCCTTATTGCCATAGGCCCAGTGGCCCCGGGCAAGCTGCTCCTTGAGAATGCGATCGGCGCAGGTGAGTCCTGCTTCGAGGTACTTCTTATTGCCAAGTATCTCGAAGGCACGAAAGAAACCGACCGCGGCCTGTCTCAAATTACCAGCATTACTACCATCATAGATTTCAGGAATGTTTGTGATTTGCTTGTCGAGCCACGAACGGATAGCAGCTTCGACACGGTCACTGAGGTTATGTTCTTGCTTACCAGTGAGCATCATCTCTGCGACACTCATATGGCGCAGTAACTCTTTGAGTCCGGCTTCCTTCCCAGCGCGCTGATCCTCACTCAGCTCAGGGTAATGTACCGTTTCTCCACCAAATAACTTGGTCCGGGCCTGCCAAGATAACTTTTCATCGTTTATTTTATTGTACGAGAGATCCTTGTAATGGCCGGTCCCATTGTCGATCACTAGCGGCTTCACAGTGTCTGCAGAAAAAGCCTTGGGAGCGAAAATTAAAAGCAATACTAAGACGTTGAGCGATTTCATGCCACGATCCTAACATCACCGTCTCATCCCGCACAAGTGTTGGCTCACACGTGCGAGACCATGTCGTACTTGCTGATTTTCTTTGAATATAGGAAAAATATTATAGCTTCTAATTTATGGCTCGGTTTTTGAAGCTCTTACTCTTACAAAGTGCACCTTATTGAGGTCATTTTTGCGCTTACCTAGCCGAAGTAATCCCTCTCCGCAGGTGATCCAACTCTCGTGGTCACTGATGTGACAAATTCCTGAATTTCCCAGCGTCGCCTCATTAGTAGGTAGTAGAATTTGTTCTGTTCGGCGAATTACACAAAGACGATCAGGATCAACCTGAGCAATGAAGAGCGGGGCACGGTGCCGAAATATATGGTCATTTTCGGCTCCGCGTCGGGTATAAATGAGAAAGAGTCCACCTCCAATTTCCGCCCAGTGCTGCTGAGTATTGTAACTCCCTAAGGGTTTACCGTCATCAAATGTCCACTCGCGGATCTTTTCGAAAGCCAATCCATCGCGGCTCCGCGTTACGAATCCACTATGATCTGCCCGCAAGGTGAGATAGAACCATTTGTCGTGTTTTATCAGTGAGGGTTCATAGAGCCCGCGTCCCTGTGGAATATCGAGCTCTGATCCATGCTCCAAGTAGGACAATTTCTCGCCATCGAAACTGCACCGTGCTACGACACTCGTGTAATTAAATTTCTTCGCGTCTGCCATGTAGCGGACCGGTAACAAGATTTCACCGTTTGGCATATCAACTCGTTGTGTATTTCCTGCATTTGCTGCCATGATAATGTTTCCACGATGATCCTTTTCAGGCATTTCTAGAAATCGCAGAGGGCCCCAAGACTCATCTTCAGGATTCATTACTGCGTAAGACACTTTTTCTCTTCGACGGTTTTCCTTAGTTCCTTCCTCGAAATTGAACGTTTTTCCTGTCGTAATTACTTTTCCTGATTTGGCATGGTAGGTAGGCCACAAATCACCTGCAGAAACTTCGTATCCATCCTTTTGTTTGGCCCTCTTCAGGTCCGGGATGATTTTTGGGATGGTCCAGCTCTTCCCTCCGTCCCGACTCACTGATTGGTAGATATCATGAAAATTGTGTGTCCCTTCTCGGCCCGTTTCCGACATGGTGGTAATCCACATGGGCTTGCTGTTCGTTCCTACTTTAGATGCCGGGACAAATGCTGTCCGTGCTTGCCACCAGTCCCATTGTTTGTCACGCCCAGGAATCGTTGTCAGTGATTCAATCTCCAGTTTAACTGTTTTTAATTCCTTGCCTCCAACTGCCCCTGCTATTGAAAGAATCAATAGGGTGGCGAGATAAACAGAACTATTTTTCATCGTTAAGGTATAGCGACGTTCGATTATTACTATCAATTACAAAAATATTTTTCTGCTATACTTGTAAATATTTTTTGTCCATGACTAGTGCATTGTGGGTGGGGCAGGAATCAGGTTGCGGGGTTCAGGAGGCATCTGATAGAATCACTTCGATGAAACGAATACTTTCGTTACTAGTGCCTCTTGTTCTGTTTCTTGGGTGTGGAACTGTGAAAAATGTAAACAGGGACCAGTTAGTACTATCCAAGAACCTTGCAGACAACTTGGTCACCTCGATTCCTGACAGGCTTGTGGTTCTAACTTTTGATGATGGAAACATTAGCGATTTGACTACTACTTCACCGATCCTTAAGAGGCACGGTTTTGGCGCGACTTTCTATATTACCTCGGGATGGGTCGGTAAGCCAGGAAGGCTTAACTGGGAGCAGGTCAAGGAACTGCATGATCA